>VFKI01000140.1 GCA_009885665.1 Gammaproteobacteria bacterium | reverse complement strand
GGAAACAGGCGCCGCGTTTTCTTCTTTCCCAAGGGCAGGACAACATCAACTCCGGCATTATTTGAGCGTTGTCTTGATCAATGTCTATCTTTTAATGCGTGAGCCCTGGCTCTCGATGGCTGTGACATGACGAAGCACATTTAAACGTGCTATTAATGAATGTGAGCTATTCCAATTTATTCTTTATTTATCTGAGATACTATTTCGGTATGGCGAATCATGCCGTTCTCATGCATAAATTTAATAAATGCTTGCCATTGTGCATGATTAAAGTTTGTCGGTTGATCAGTAAAGTAGGGTAAGGTTTCTGTCCAAATATGTTGATTGAGCGGCGTGTCACAACTGGGGCAAGCTTGAATGAAATCCTGCCAGCCAGCGCGTGGATGTGCTTTCAGCCAAGCGGTTGCGTCGTGTAACGCTGCGAGAAATTGCGGCCAGCGTGGATCATTTTTTTTATTGGTATTGACAATAAAAATTAACTCGCTGTAAGTGGGTACGCCATTTTTTTCGGGTAAAAATATACGAACCGGTTGGCCGATCATGGCCAATTGCGCGACTTCGCTGGTGCGCATGATGCCGGTGATCGCCGCGACTTGATGCGATAATAAAGCTTGCAGCAAATTGTAATGCACATTCACCATTTTTACGTGTTGACTCAGATCAGCTTGGGCATGATTAAGCATGGTATTTAACATGATAAAATCTGCGCCGCCCATGCTATAACCTATTTGTTTGTTGGCTAAATCGCGTAAATCATGGATATGACTGGATTGTAATGCCGCCAGACAGGCCAGCGGTTTATCTATTAACGTGCCGATGGCGAATAATGGCAAGCCTTGATCGACGGCTTGGATATATTGGGGTTCATAGGTGATGGCAATGTCAGCTTGATTGGCAGCAACGAGTTTAGGCGGATCGGTGGGATCGGCGGGCGCAATTAACTCGACATCAACATGGTGCGCTTTAAAAAATCCATGTTGTTTCGCGATAAAAAGCGGTGCTTGATTGGGGTTGGGTAGCCAGTCGAGTAATACGCGGATGGGTTGATCTGCATAGGCGGATAATGAAAAACAAAATAATAAATAAGCAAAAAATTTTTTCATAGCATTCACCAAAAAATACATTTTTTCAATACACGATCAACCGTGAAATAAAATGTCAGGGTCATGGTAACTAATACCAAAAGCTCAGCAAACATTAAATCAATTTGTAATGTGGCATTGGCGCTCAGTAACAAAAATCCTAAGCCGCCGCTGGCACCGACCCATTCGCTGATAATGGCGCCCATCGGGGCGATGGCGGTGGCGATACGGAGACCCGAAGCAAAGGCTGGGAGCGCAGCAGGGGCGCGAATGTGCCAGAAATAACGCCATTTTTTAGCATGACAACTGGCGGCATAGGTTTGTAAAGTGTGCGGCGTTTGTTGTAAACCGTCATAAAAAGCATGGGTGACCGGGAAAAATAGCATGAGGGCGGTAATGGTGACGTGCGTCGCTATGCCATAGCCGAGCCAAATAACAAATAAAGGTGCAACGGTAAAGACGGGTAATGCTTGGCTGGCAATGAGGAGTGGCAAGATGCAGCGCCGTAAAGGCTGAAAAAATTGGAGTGTAAGGGCAAGCAAGCAACCGGCGATAATGCCAATGAACCAGCCGGCAAGCATTTCAACTATTGTGACGCCCGTATTGATTAAAATAAGGTGCCAATGTGCATGCAGTGCGCGCATCACGCTGAGCGGGCTGGGCAAGAGATAAGGCGGAATAGGGAAAATGCGTAGCGCGACAGTCCACAGTAAGCATATTATCGCAATTGAAACAAAGGCTTTTGTCATGTTGAGGCCACGTTTTGTAATGCGGCAAACATAGCATCAATTGTCATTGCGCTTTGACCGTCAGCTAGATTGCGCGGTGTGGCTGATGCAGGTGTGGCAATTTTTTGTGGCTGTCGATGTTTACTATCCAGCACATAAATTTCATCGCCTAATCTGACGGCTTCCGCCGGATCATGCGTGACGAATACGACGGTTTTTCCTTGTAAATAACGATGTGCAATGGCTTGTAAGGTATGCCGTGTAATCGCATCGACTGCGGCAAAAGGTTCATCCATTAAAATGACTGGCTGGTCTTGTAGTAGCGTGCGTATTAATGCAACGCGCTGACGCATGCCGCCGGAGAGTGCGGCGGGATAAAGTTGTGTGGCGTGTGATAATTGCATTTCTGCAAATAAATCATGCGCGTGTTTTCTATCGCTTTGACTGACATTACGTTGTAATTTTATGCCCAGTAATGCATTTTCCAATGCGGTTGCCCAGGGTAGCAGGGTATCGGTTTGCGGCAGCCATGCAATGCGGGATGCCAAGGGCAAGCCATCTGTGCAGCGAATACCGCGGCATGGCTGCAAGCCCGCGAGGCACTGTAGCAATGTGCTTTTGCCCACGCCGCTCGTGCCCAATAAGCATGTCCATTGCCCTGCGGGCAGCGTCAAATTAAGGTTATTAAAAATTAAGGTATTTTCAAATGAAAATGAAAGATTTTCTATGATGATTGTGGGCGCAACTTGCATTGCACTGCTCCCTCCGCTGGTATGATCCAGATCAGGTTAAGGGTTTGCTTCGTCGTGACAGCATCTCAGCCCGTTAAGGACACCCCTGAGTGAAGGCGCAACTGTAGCGTAGTTGGGGGGTATAGCGCAAGATGCGTGTCGTGAATATCAACAGAAAACTTGCGATGACGGTGTGCGAGAAAGAATGATATGATGCGTTCTTTGCTCCTTTCGTCTAGTGGTCTAGGACGCTGCCCTCTCACGGCGGTAACACGGGTTCGAACCCCGTAGGGAGCGGTTATGTTCTGCGTCGTGTCAGGGGGTGATGTGTGGCAGATGCTGCCTTTTGCCTTAATCGGATACCATGAATCTGACATTCCGCACCTTTGACTTTTTTGATAGCTTTTCGTTAAAAATGTGTTTTAATACTCATTTACTTGCGTGTAAACTGCGCTTTAAAACCTATTTTTGCCTTGATTTATACAAAAAATATTTTGGTGCGGAATGTCGCTACTTGTAGGCGCCTTATGTTTAGGCTAACCATGAAGAGTAATGCTGTAAGACTTGGGTTCACTTTTTTCCTCTTCTGCTTCTTGTTTAGCGATCGCGTTACTTATAAAGCCGACAGGGTCTGTTATTCCATATTCCTCTTTGAGTTGTTGTAAAAGCTTAGATCGATATTGCTCTCCGACATATTCAGCAAATTTTTTCTCAAAGCTAGGTTTGTTAATAAAAGTGCTATTCAGAATAACCTGAGAATAGTCCGTATTCTCCAGTTTACTGGCCAAATAGAAGTGTTTAATGGCTAGCTCTAGGAGGGAGTAAGATGCCAGCTGGTTGCGGATCGATTCGGCAGGTGCTTCATTGTGTTTTTTTGCTTTAAGGTCGCCAAAACAAGTTTTTTCTTCAAGATCCCAAAAGTGAGTGGCCAAATTGAGATAGGTGATTCCTGCTTCAAGGTAGCCTGGCATGCCATATAAATCACTAACCTTCTGGCAGTCGCTATGCATCTGCTGCATTATACTCCATATGGCGGGGCTTTCTAGCGGAATATCACTCGACAGTAAGGCCTGCAGTTTTGCAGTATTTGCGTCAATTCGGGCAATTAATGCTTTAATTAACCCTTTTTCACAAGCAGCATCCAGTAGTTCTGGATCATTTTTCTTTGCATACTGTTCATAATAAATAATGCTGCAAAACAAATTTAAGTGAGAAAGGTGCAGATTTTTTGTTGGGTTAGAGACGTCGCAATAGGTGAAGCCGCGTTTCTTGATTTTTTCTACGATAACCTTATCTACCGCAGGATAAAGTTTGCACCACTCGGCAAGCGGGAAGTGCGTGTTGATGGCTACAATATCTTGGCTGCTACAATTGTTTAAACACTGACAGAGCAGCTTCACCCAATCGTTGCTACTGTCGGTTTGGCTATTATCAGGACAGGCTGTGAGCAATTCTTGAAAAGCATTTTTGACTTCTTGGTCAATAGCTTCCATTTTTTGTTTGCTTGTAAGTGTGGGAAATATGTTGCCTTTCATTGTGCTTCCTTTTTAAAGGGGGAGGACTAATGTCTCAAAATGAGGGCCTCTTTTGCGCAGGTTCCTCGATTTCTATTGCGAGAGGAGTAATTGTTTTTGAGCTATTTTCAGGTGGTTGCTGCGTTTCCACTTGAACATTACCGCTCCGGACTCGACCCAATACTACTTCTGATGCTTTTGCTTCAGCTGCAGATGATACACCTTCCGTGGAAGATTTTCTTGCTCTACTTAAGAACGATGTGATGCCAAGTCCACGTATGACGCTTGCTGTAGTATTAGAATTTTGGCTAGATTTTGCATGGACGTTAGGAGGCGGCGAAGGGTTTTCTTCTTTTATTTTTGCTTTTATTTCTTTGTTAGTAAAATTGTCAATATCTGATCGGTTTGGTGAGTCAGTTACTGATTCAAAGGCAGCCGCTATGTTCCCCCAAGATTGAATGTTAGCTGAAGGCACATTAGGTGCAAAAGATTTCTCTTCTGTTTTGCTCTTACTAAAGCTCAAACGATCCGTTAATCCACTTTGATCAATGACTGTTTTTGATTCTGCCGCAGATGTTGCGGCGGAGAATTTTTTGAGGTCTTTTTTAAATCCTTTTATTTCCGTGTTGGTGGATTTTATATCTTCCGCAATATTCATTTCTTGTTCTGTATAAAAATTATTGATTTCAGTTTTTAAATTTTCTATATCTTTCTCACTTGGATTCTCCGGTAATTTAGCATATTCTGTAGAGAGTTTATCTGATAATAAATTGATAAAATCTTCGCGCCTCGCCACAAGGTTCCTTTGCTTGGTGTCTAGTATAGATATTTTCCCACTTGGCTCCGGCTTCTTCTCGGTGTGGCCATTTTTTAATGTGATTTCTTGTATCGCAGCTGACCATTTACCCGTGTCTTTTTGGATATCTTCGTCCGTCATAATTCCTGTGACTTTCAGTTCACTCCATGGAATTATTGCCGTGACAGCTTCGCCGTTTGGCTTGACAACTTGGTATTTTAAGCCGTCATCTGTACATTTGTAATACAAAGTGTTTGGCTGTGGTGGTGTATTAGGTGCTATTGGCGCTAGAATATAGTGATAGTAAGAGGGTTTCGTAAGAGTGATGTTTCTAGCTTCTTCTAAAATCCCTGTCTCTTCTAGCTTATTAAAATTGAGTATTGTTTCTGGAATTTTCTCATCTAGAAGTGTCATAATTTTTTTTGGTACATCAAGCTGCGGGTTGCGAGAAACACGAGAAACAAATGACGTTGTTGGGTAGAAAAGTGTCGAAATATGTTTGTTGTTTAGCTCATCTGCTGTTGGTATAGAGGCGTTTTTATTGCTAAGTTCACCCTGGATAACTTCCGAAACCGTTTTTGTTAAATGTGATAATTTTGCTATGTGAAAATTTTGGTTGTGAATACGGCATGCTGTTTCATATATCTCTTTTTCTGCCGGTGTGGCGTTTTCGAAGTGCTCTTTGCGGTAACGTTCTAAGGTTATTTTTAGGAGTGCTGTATCATCGCGCGACTCGTTTCTTTTTTCGATAGATGTTTTCCAAATTTCTTCAAATTTAGTTTCTTTGAAAATATCAGGCATTTTTTCAGTTTTCGATTTGGGAAGTTTATTAACATGGCTCTTGATAACAGCTAAATCCTTTCTAGCACCATCTACCCCCTCTCTTAGATTTGATAGCGCGTTTTTTATCTTCTTAAGAGCATTTCCTTGGTCTCTAGTGAAAACAGCGCCATTTTCTATGGCCTTATCGCAGCATTCTGCTATCTCCTCGATATTTTTTAGCAGTCGCTCCCGTGCCACTGCGCGTCTATGGTGTATTCCTGTTATAGCTTCTTGAAGTAATCCCATGTTTGCTCCGTTACGCCTTGACTTAAAGATGAATGTAGAACAGGTGTGGAGAATTGGTTCTTTTGATAAAACAAGGCGTTATAGTGAACCCACTGCCAAATTTTTTACGCATTACAGCCCTTCTTCCTAAGTATACAAAGTGGATGGCATAAAACAAGTGTCCCACCACAATTATTTTTTTGAACAGAACCTCCGACATCCACTCCGGATATCGGAGGTATATTCGGAGCATAGTCCGCATCATGGCATGTCTCCGCACAAAAAAAACCCCGCCATTCGGCGGGGTTTTGGTTTTTAGTATTGCGCATTGCTGTTTTACCAGCAACGGGTGGTTCGGTTAGCTGGGTTGGCTTACATCATGCCGCCCATGCCGCCCATACCGCCCATGCCGCCCATACCACCGGCGCCAGCGCCTGCACCTTCACCTTCTTCTTTAGGTGCATCGGTGACCATGCATTCGGTGGTCAGCATCATGCCAGCAACAGAAGCCGCGTGTTGTAATGCGGTACGTGTTACTTTGGTTGGGTCTAAGATGCCCATTTCCAGCATGTCGCCGTATTCACCTGTTGCCGCATTGAAGCCAAAGCTGCCTTTGCCTTCCAATACTTTATTGACGATAACAGATGCTTCTTCGCCAGCATTGTGAACGATTTGACGCAGCGGTGCTTCGAGCGCTTTGGCGATCAGCTGGATGCCGACGGTCTGCGCTTCGTTAGCCCCTTTCATTGTCTTCAGTGTGCCTAAAGTGCGGATCAAGGCAATACCGCCACCAGGAACAACACCTTCTTCAACGGCAGCACGTGTCGCATGCAATGCATCTTCCACGCGGGCTTTCTTTTCTTTCATTTCGATTTCAGAACCGGCACCCACTTTGATAACTGCAACACCGCCGGCTAATTTAGCCACGCGTTCTTGCAGTTTTTCACGATCATAGTCAGACGTGGTTTCAGCAATGCGTGCACGGATCTGTTCGATACGGGCTTTGATTTCGGTGCTGTCACCGGCGCCATCAATGATGGTGGTGTTATCTTTGCTCAGTGTGACGCGCTTGGCAGAACCCAAATCTTTCAGGGTGGCGGATTCCAGTGTGCGGCCGACTTCTTCAGCAATGACTTGTGCCTTGGTCAATGTTGCGATGTCTTGCAGCATTTCCTTACGACGATCACCAAAGCCAGGTGCCTTCACAGCGCAAACTTTGACAATGCCGCGCATGTGGTTGACAACCAAGGTTGCCAGCGCTTCGCCTTCGACATCTTCAGCAATAATTAACAAAGAACGACCAGCTTTCGCGACGCCTTCCAGTATTGGAAGCAAATCACGAATAGTCGAAATTTTCTTGTCGACGATCAGGATGAATGGATTATCCAATTCAGCCGTCATATTGGTTTGATTGGTGATGAAGTAAGGTGACAGATAGCCGCGATCAAACTGCATGCCTTCAACCACAGATAATTCATTTTCCAAACCGGAACCTTCTTCAACCGTGATGACGCCTTCTTTGCCGACTTTGCCCATTGCGTCAGCAATGATACGGCCGATGGCATCGTCAGAATTAGCGGAAATCGTGCCAACTTGAGCGATCGCTTTGTCATCTTTGCACGGCGTGGACAGTTTCTTTAACTGTTCAACTGCAGCAGCAACAGCCTTATCAATACCACGTTTCAGATCCATTGGATTGAAACCAGCCACCACAGCTTTGTTGCCTTCGACCAGGATTGCGCGTGCCAATACGGTGGCAGTTGTCGTGCCATCGCCGGCTTCGTCGGAAGTCTGTGAGGCGACTTCTTTAACCATCTGTGCGCCCATGTTTTTGAACTTGTCTTTGAACTCGATTTCTTTGGCAACGGACACACCATCTTTGGTGATGGTCGGTGCGCCGAAAGACTTGTCGATGACAACATTGCGGCCGCGGGGACCCATCGTGATTGCCACTGCCCGGGTCAGCTCATCGACGCCGGCTAACATTAATTGGCGCGCATCCGTATCAAAACGTAATTCTTTAGCAGCCATGATAATAATTCCTCTGAAATAAGAAAATAAAAATTAATTTAAAGATTACCGGCATTCCGCAGCAAAGTATTTTTTGTATAAATCGAGGCAAAAATGGGTTTTAAAGCGGAGTTTACACGTAAGTAAATGAGCATTTAAAACACATTTTTAACGAAGCGTTATCAAAAAAGACAAAGGTGCGGAATGTCGGAGATTAGTCTTCTAAAACGGCCATTACATCATCTTCACGCATGACGAGGTATTCGGTGTCACCCAGCTTGATGGTGGTGCCGGCATATTTGCCGTATAACACTTTGTCGCCCGTTTTGACTTGCAAAGGCTGTACTTTGCCATCAATCATTTTGCCTGTACCCACATTAGTGATAGTACCTTCGGCAGGTTTTTCTTTACCGGCTGTATCGGGAATGATAATTCCGCTAGCGGTTTTTGTTTCAGCTTCGTTGGGTTTGATGACGACACGGTCGTGTAACGGTCTGATCTTTGGCATGTTACTTACTCCTGTGAGCTTGCTGTGATTGAACGGTTTGTCCGACAAATCGGACGGGGGTTTTGCCCCCATGCTCGGTAGATGGGGGCGGGTGAGGGGGTTTCAAGGGCTGCAGATAAAAAATGTTGCGGTGTCGTGGCGGAATATCCAATGAGCGCTCACCAATGGTATGCTATAGCAGACTATGTTTCACTGGTATCTTTATATATATAGATACGCTACTTTCACTGGAAACTCTTTATCGATGTTGCGTTTTTCCAAGCGATTATTGTTGTTGCTGTTGCTCTGGCTACCGTTGCTCGCCGTGGCAGATGCGGGCATGCCCAGTGTGGTGCCTTTAGCGCCTGATCGCGCCTTTCATTTTACGGCAACCTTCTTGTCTGATCAGCAAATTGAATTGCATTGGCAGATTCAGCCTGGTTATTTTCTTTATCGCAGTCAGCTCCATATCCTGCCGCAAGCAGGCAATACGGTTGTATTGCAGGCGATGAATTTGCCGCAAGGTTTTACGCGGCGTGATGTGGTGCATGGCGTGCATCAAGCGTATCGCGGTGAATTGCGTGTGCCCTTAAATTTTACCAAAACTGCCGGTCGGCAGCTTAATTTAATCATTCAATATCAAGGGTGTTCGCAGGCGGGCTTTTGTTATACGCCGATTAAAAAATCGTTAAAATTGGATTTGACGCAAGTGGGCGCGCCTGCTGATATTAGTTATGCGATTAGCACGTTGGATGCGCGCATGGTCGCGATGTCGAGTCACGCAGGTATTGCGCATTATTTTGATCATAACATTTTTATTGTATTGCTCTCATTTTTGGCGTTGGGGGTGTTGTTGGCCTTTACGCCTTGCGTGTTGCCGATGGTGCCTATTTTGTCGGGTATCATTGTGGGGCACGGTCACAAGGCGCGTGGAAAGCAAGCCTTTTTGTTGTCGATAGCGTATGTGTTGGGCATGGCGCTCACCTATGCCATCATCGGCATGGTGGTTGCTTTGTTGGGGCGTAATGTTCAAGCTGCTTTGCAAACGCCGTGGGTCATTGTTTTGTTTAGCGCTTTGTTTATTTTATTGGCGTTATCTTTATTTGGATTATACGAATTGCAGTTGCCGGCACGCTGGCGGCATTTTATTCATCAATTGAGTAATCGTCAGCAAGGCGGCCGTTTAGCGGGCGTATTTTTGATGGGCTGTTTGTCCACGCTGATTGTCTCACCGTGTGTGAGTGCGCCTTTAGTCGGTGTGTTGGCGTGGATAGGTCAGACGGGTGATGTGGCGGTGGGTGCGTTGGCCTTGTTTGCCTTGGGGTTGGGCATGGGCTTGCCCTTGATATTGATTGGCATGTCGGCGAGTTGGTTGTTGCCGCGCGCGGGTCATTGGATGGTGGTCATTGAACGTTTGTTTGGCATGGCAATGTTGGGCGTGGCGATTTATCTATTATCGCGTATGTTGGCGGGGTCTGTGACCTTGTTTTTATGGGGAATGTTGGCTATTGCGGTGGCTGTATATTTGGGTTTTTATGTCAAGCTGCAGCAGCCTGCGCGTTTTGTGGTGCGTGCGATTGCGATTTTTGTATTGATTTATGGTTTAATGTTAATGGGCGGTGCGTTGTTAGGAAATGATGATCCATTGGCGCCGTTCATTAAAAATCAATGGAGCGATAACAAGGAAGTCTCATTTTTTACGCCCATTCATTCCATGACAGAATTTAATCGTGCATTGCGTGAAGCGCGTTTTGCCGATAAGCCGGTGTTATTAGATTTTTATGCGGATTGGTGTACGCCGTGCGTATTGATGGATCGCCATGTATTTACCGATAAAAGGGTGCGTGCGGCCTTGGCAAATTTTGTGCGTTTGCGCGTGGATCTCACGCATATGACGGCGGATAATCAAGCAATCATTGATCATTTTCACAGTGTTGGGCCGCCAGTCATTTTAATATTTGGTTGTCAGGCAGATCAACCCGTGGCGCAAATCGTGGGCGAAACTTCTGTTGCGGCTTTGTTGTTACAAATAACGAGAGGAAAACAATCATGTCTATCGAACGACTCATCGACGCTGGCGCGCCTCAGCTTATTGCAGACAAAACGGGCGCCTTCAGTTTGCTTGAAGCGCAGCTAATTTCACGTCAAAAAGAAGTAGAAAATTGGTTTGCTGCGCAATGGCGTATGACGCCTGCGCCATTTTATGGTTCAGTCGATTTGCGTAATGCGGGATTTAAATTGGCGCCGATTGATATGAATTTATTTCCGGCGGGTTTTAATAATCTCAATCCGGCGTTTCAAAATATTGCGGCGGAAGCGGCTGCTAGCGCCATCGCCACGTTGGCGCCGCATGCTAAAAATATCCTGTTAATTCCAGAAAATCATACCCGAAATTTATTTTATTGGGAAAATATTCGTGTTTTGTTAAAGTTGTTAGAAATGGCCGGTTTGGCGGTGCGTATTGGTACGTTATTGCCAGACTATATCGAGCCGGGTGTCATAACGTTAAATGATGGCACGCAAATCACTTTGCAAACGTTGACACGTGAGCAAGATCAATTGCGTGTAGGCAATTTTGTGCCGGACGCGATCATTTTGAATAATGATTTATCCGATGGTATTCCGGAAATATTAAAAAACCTTGCGCAACCGGTCATACCACCGGCTGAGCTGGGGTGGAGTTTACGTTTAAAATCCGGGCATTTTGAATATTATGCGGAAGTAACGGAAGATTTTGCCCAGTTTGCAGATTTGGATCCTTGGTTGTTGGCACCCTTGTTTCGGCAGTGTGGTGAAGTGGATTTTATGCAGCGCACGGGCGGCGACTGTTTGACGCGCAATACACATGAATTATTTTCAGCGATTCGATTGAAGTATGCGGAACATCATATTGAGCATGATCCGTTTGTGATTATGAAGGCAGACGCGGGCACATATGGTATGGCGGTAATGACGTTGCGTGGGGTGGAAGCATTGCAATCCCTTAATCGTAAGCAGCGCACGGGCATGGCAAAAACGAAGAGTGGCCAGCCGGTTAGCCAGGTGATCTTGCAAGAGGGCGTCTACACCTTTGAAACATGGGGGCCGGAGCATGCGGTTGCTGAGCCGGTTGTCTATATGTTTGGTGAACGCGTGGTAGGAGGGTTTTATCGCGTACATAAAGCGCGTGGGCGGGATGAAAATCTTAATGCACCGGGTATGCAGTTTGAGCCGTTACCTTTTGTGAAGCCTTGCCATTTAAATGTGGCGCGTGATGTGGCGGGGGATTGTCAGAATCGTTTTTATATTTATGGCGTGATTGCGCGTTTAAGTATGTTGGCGGCGGCGCGTGAGATGCAGGAGGCAGCGCGCGTATGACAATACGGCTTGGTGTGGTGATGGATGCGCCTGAGCATTTTAATTTAAAAAAAGACAGTACCATGGCGATGTTGTTTGCGGCGAGCGCGCGGCAGTGGGAAATTTATTATATTAGTGAGCGTAGCTTGTTTTATTGTGAGGGTAGGGTGAGTGCGGCGGCGTATTTGCTGGCGGTGGATGCGCGCCAAAAAAACAAAAAAGAATGTCAAAAAGACTGGTATTCTATTGTAAAAACAGTTACTCTGCCTATAGAAGAATTCGATATTATCCTCGTTCGCAAAGACCCGCCTTTCCATTCAGAATATCTGCTTACCACCCATTTATTGGATCATGCTGTCAATCAGGGCGTGCTGGTTGTGAATCATCCGCAAGCATTGCGTGATGCCAATGAGAAATTGTTTGCGACATTTTTTCCGCAGTGTTGTCCTGTTTCGTTGGTGACGCGTGACATGGCGCGTGCAAAAGATTTTTTGCGCGAAGAGGGGGATATTGTTTGTAAACCATTGGATGGTATGGGGGGGGAGTCCATTTTTCGATTGCGTGCGGGTGATGAAAATGCGTCGGTGGTGTTTGAAACGTTGACCAAACATGGTGCGCGATTCATGATGGCGCAGCGTTATATTCCAGAAATTAAATCGGGCGACAAAAGAATTTTAATGATTGAGGGTGAACCTGTTGCGCATGCATTGGCGCGCATGCCGGCAGCAGGCGAATTGCGTGGCAATTTAGCGGCGGGTGGGCATGGTGTTGTGCAAGTGTTGACGGAACGTGATCGCTGGATCGCGGCAGAAGTGGGTCCAACGTTGCGCGCGCGCGGCATTTATTTTGCTGGGCTGGATGTCATTGGCGATTTTTTGACAGAAATCAATGTGACGAGCCCGACCTGTATTCGTGAAATAGATGCGCAGACGGGTTCGGATATTGCTGGGGATTTGTTGGATAGTTTGGCGGCTAAATTATAAATTCGACATTCCGCACCTTTGTCTTTTTCGATAATTCTTCGTTAAAAATGTGTTTTAAATGCTCATTTACTTGCGTGTAAACTGCGCTTTAAAACCCATTTTTCCGGCATTCCAAGGATCTGTATTTTTTGTATAAATCGAGGCAAAAATGCGTTTTAAAGCGCAGTTTACACGCAAGTAAATGAGCATTTAAAACGCATT
>VFKI01000155.1 GCA_009885665.1 Gammaproteobacteria bacterium | reverse complement strand
CTGACGCTTGCCAATGCAGTTTGCCGCGCACTCAGTTCCTCTACCCTATCTTTTGTAATGATACATCGCTCGATACAAATGCTTTTTTACAGGATTAAGAATGAATATCAGCATTATCATACCGAGCTTTAATGAAGGCAAAAATGTGGTAACGCTGGCCACGCGCATACAATCCGTATTGCAGCCAATGACGCTTACCTATGACATTTGGTTTATAGATGACAGCACCGACAACACGCCTACTTTGTTGGCAGAACTTGCCGCCGCGCATAACAATATTCATTTTATCCATCGCACCACTACGCGTGGCTTGGGTTCAGCCGTTGTCACCGGTTTTCAGCAATCCACCGGAGAATATGTGATTGTCATGGATGCGGACTTGCAACATCCGCCAGAATTATTGCCGCAGATGATCACACACTTGCAGCAAGACGCTGATCTTGTTATTCCCAGCCGATTTATGGCGGGTGGTTCGGATGGCGGTTTAAATATATTTCGTAAATTAGTCTCATGGGTGGCGCGCTGTATTGGTCGCATATTCATTAAAAAATTTCGCACCCTGTCAGATTGTACCGGCGGTTATTTTGGCTTACGGCGTAGCGTAATCGAAGGTGTCAACTTAGATCCACTCAGTTGGAAAATTTTAATGGAAATTATTGTCAAGGGAAAAGCTAAGCGTATCGATGAAGTTCCTTACCATTTTGTCGCACGTGATGCGGGTCAATCTAAAATGAATTTGCGCGAACAGTGGAATTATTTACGCCATGTTGTGCAGTTATACCGTTATCATCCGTGAAAAGAAAATGACGAAACCTGATTTTTTGACGCCCACTTGGCCGGCGCCGCATAACATTCATGCTTATACTTCATTGCGTCATGGCGGTGTGAGTTTGCCGCCCTATGATAGTTTCAATATGGGCGAACATGTCGGTGATAATGCACATCATGTCGCCGCCAATCGTGAATTGCTACGCCAAACATTACAATTACCCAGTGAACCGTGTTGGCTTAATCAAACCCATGGTACGCGTGTGGTGATGGCGGGAACAGATAGACAAGCCGATGCAAGTTTTACTACGCACGCTAATATTGTTTGCGCCATTATGACGGCCGATTGCCTGCCAATATTCATGTGTCGCCGCGATGGCGGTGCAGTCGCGGCGATTCATGCCGGTTGGCGCGGATTGGCCGATGGCATTATTCATGAAACACTCGCGGTATTGCCTGCGGCAGCAAAAGAAATAATGGTTTGGTTGGGACCTGCCATTGGTCCCGCAAAATTTGAAGTGGGCGATGAAGTGCGCGAACGGTTTATCATGCGCAATTGTGCTGCTACTACGGCTTTTCAACCTGCGGCTCGACCCAATCATTGGCTCGCAAATCTCTATCAACTGGCGCGCCTTGATTTATACGCCGCCGGCGTGACGGAGATTTATGGCGGCCAATATTGTACGTACACGGATATCAATCGATTTTATTCCTATCGACGAGAGGGTCAGCAGTCAGGACGTATGGTCAGTTTGATTTGGCGCAGCTGAAAAATCAGCAAACTGACGAAGACTTTCTAAGTTTATTTTTTGTAACCTATTGATTATAAAGTATTTTTTATTTTAATATGCGTTTGTCTGTGCGGGGAGGGGTAATTGATGCTGTTGCGTTTGATATCATTAGGAACGTGCATAAATTAACTTCAACTATAGCCCTTATCTCACATCCCATGTAATATGATCGTAATTAACATAATGTATCAAGGAGCGCATGTATGAAATCTGTGTCAGCTAAATTTTTAGCCTTGATGTGCGGTTTATTGTTTATGTATTCCCTCGCTAATGCCGATACGAATACCAGCACGCCTTCTCTTGCGCCCATGCTAAAAAACGTGATGCCCGTGGTGGTGAATATTAATGCGCAATTAAAAATTACTGATCTCGCTACGCTCAATCGTTTACAACAAGAACAACAAGCGCAAACACCAAATAATGGCAGCACGCAACAGCAGCAAGCTGTGCCTGACCAAGTATTATCAATTGGTTCGGGTGTCATTGTTGATGCGGCAAAAGGCTATATTTTAACGAATGCGCATGTCGTACAAGATGCACAACAAATCATTGTTACCCTCAGTAATCGCCATCGCTATATCGCAAAAATTGTGGGGTTAGATCGCCCTTCTGATATTGCCCTATTAAAAATTGATGCAAAAAATCTCACCGCCATCACCATGGGCAATTCCAGTGATTTAAAAGTCGGTGACACGATCGTGGCTATCGGCAATCCGTATGGTTTAAGTCAAACGGTTACATCCGGCATTGTCAGTGCGCTGGGACGTAGCACACTGGGTATCGAAACATTTGAAAATTTCATCCAAATCAGTGCACCGATTAATCCGGGTAATTCGGGGGGTGCTTTAGTGAATACTAAGGGTGAATTAGTTGGACTTAATACGGCGATTCTTGCGCCAGACCGTGGCAATATCGGCATCGGCTTTGCTATTCCTTCTAATTTATTGCAAAGCGTTATAGCGCAATTAACAAAATTTGGCAATGTTAAACGTGGCATGTTGGGCGTGGGTGCGCAAGATGTCACGCCTGATCTTGCCAGTGCGTTTGGTTTACAAAATGACGCGGGTGCCGTGGTCACTTTAGTCATGCCTAATTCACCTGCTGCATTGGCGGGTTTGCAAGTTGGCGACATCATTACCGCTATCAATGACACGACCATTAGCAGTGCAAATGATGTTGTGAATGCCGTTGGTTTTGCACGTGTCGATTCTGCTGCCACTGTCAGCATTTTACGTGATGGTAAAAAAATAACACTGACTACGAAATTAACCGATGCCAAAGTACGTGAACAACTGAGCGAAAAACAAGATCCTTTCTTGTATGGCCTGGCGCTAAAACCCAACTTCACTTTAAGCAGCCCATTACAAGGGGATATTGATGGTTTATTGGTTGTTGATGTGCAGCAAGATAGTGACGCATGGCGTGCCGATTTACGTCCAGGTGATGTGATTATTGCCGCCGGTCAACCTGCTAATACGCTTGGCAGCACATTTGGTGATAAGCAACAAACCATGCAAGCCGTGCATTCTGTGAGTGACTTACGTAAAATCGCCAGCGCAACGAGTGGCGGCAATTTATTATTAAATATATTGCGTGCCAATGGCGCATTATTCCTGGTGATTAAAAAAGAAGGATTGTAAGTATTCTCCTACATAAATTAGGGTATAAGGCTGCGATGGGGTGGGTGTCGGGAGGGGAGAAGCGCAGCTCTCCCCTCATGACGCTCGTCAATGCAGTGTGCTGCGTACTCAGTTCCTCTACCCTATCTTTTGTAATAGATACGTATTTTTTGTATAAATCGAGAAAAAAATGCGTTTTAAAAGGATGATACGTTCGTGAAGCCCACTATTAAAACCTTATGGATCATTGGGATTGTCTTAGTCAGTCTATTGATATTAGGTGTCGTGTTGGATGGTCTACGCATTTGGCGTTTAGTGCACATGACACCACCACCCATTACTGTTTCTGCTACACCGGCCAAAATAGTCACGTGGCAATCGCAACTCAGCGCTGTTGGCACATTAACGGCGATTAATGGCGTTGACATCAACAGCCAAGCGGCGGGGCAAGTCAGTGAAATCCATTTTAATTCAGGTCAATTTGTGCATGCCGGCGATTTATTACTATTGCTGGATGCGAAAATTGAAGCGGCGCAATTAAAAAATCATCAAGCGCAATTAAAATTGGCGCAATTGAGCTACAACCGTGACGCAATTTTATTGAAACGCAATGCGGCTTCGCCCGCTGCTGTCGATGCAGATCTTGCGCAATTACAAGAAGCTGAAGCGGATGTTGAATCCGCCACCGCCAGCATTGCGCAAAAAACCATCCGTGCGCCGTTTAACGGTTATCTAGGGATACGCTTGGTTAATTTAGGGCAATACATTCAACCTGGCACCGCTATTGTCACCTTGCAAGCATTAGATCCACTCTATGTACAATTCAATGTACCCGAACAAGAATTACCTAATTTATATATGGGTCAACGTGTCAGCTTATCGTTTAATTTACCGGATATTAGCGATGTCAATGGCACAATTACCGCGATCAATTCACGCGTAGATCAAACCACGCATAATATTATGCTACAAGCGAATATTGCCAATTCAGGTTTAAAATTGCGGCCGGGCATGTTTGCGCTGGTAACGGTATGGTTGCGCGCACAGCAACATGTCGTCATCGTGCCGGAAACATCCATCGACTATACTTTGCATGGCGATGCAGTATTTGTCATAGAAAATGATAAGGAAAAGAAAGAAGCGAATGGTTCACCTTGGCAAATTGCGGTAAGGCGTTATGTCACAGTGGGCGAACGGCGTGGTGATCATGTTGCCATTCTCACCGGTGTTAAGCCGAATGACTTAGTCATCACATCGGGTCAATTAAAATTACAAAATAATGCGCATGTTGCCATAGGCAGTGATAGCGATGACTGATTCACCTAAATCTAAATACACGTTTTTTACCGACCTATTTATTCAGCGGCCGGTATTAGCTTGCGTGATCAGTTTATTAATTTTTTTTGTTGGCTTACGCGCCATCACGCAATTGCCCTTACGGCAATTTCCCGCCATGAAAAATACCGTCATCACGATTACCACCGCCTATCCCGGTGCCAGCGCCAATGTGATGCAGGGTTTTATTACTGCACCTTTGCAGCAATCGATTGCGAAGGCAGAAGGCATTGATTATCTCACTGCGACCAGCACGGAAGGTGTGAGTACGATTAAAGCTTTTATTAAATTAAATTATGATCCCGGTACGGCGATGACGGATATCATGTCGCAAGTGCAACAGGTTTCTTATCTTTTACCGCGTGAAAGTAATGCGCCGATTATCCAAAAAACCACTGGCAGTACGCTGGCGTTGATGTATATGGGTTTTAACAGCCAGCATATGACGACGCAACAAATCACGGATTATTTATCCCGTATTATGCAACCACAATTGCAAAGCGTTGCGGGTGTTGCCAGCGCTGATATTTTGGGTGGTCAAACGTATGCGATGCGCATTTGGCTGGATCCACTCAAAATGGCGGCGTTAGGCATTAACGGTAGCCAAGTGGTCAGTGCCTTGCAATCACAAAATTTTCTCACCGCGGCGGGTGAAATTCGTGGCCATGAAGTGTTGTATACACTGAATGTGCACAGCACCACGGCGGATGTGAATGCCTTTAATCAAATTGTCGTATCGACACGTAATAATGCACTGATTCGGATCCGTGATATTGGTCACGCGGAATTGGGCGCAAAAAATTATGATACTTCGGTAATTTTCAATGGTAAAAATGCGGTGTTCATTGGTATTCAAGCCACACCTTCCGCCAATCCGTTGACGGTCATCAATGGTGTGCGCGCCATTTTCCCTAAATTACAACGTGATTTCCCCCCTGATTTTGAAGGCAACATTGTCTATGACAGTACCGAATATATTCGCAATTCACTGCACGAAGTTGTCCGCAGTATTGCTGAAGCAACCGGTATTGTTATTTTGGTGGTTTTTTTATTCTTAGGTGCATTGCGCAGCGTCAGTATTCCTATCATCACGATTCCCCTGTCATTGGTCGGTGTTGCCTCTTTCATGCTGGCGATGGGGTTTTCCGTCAATTTATTAACCTTATTAGCCATGGTGTTGGCCATTGGTTTAGTCGTAGATGATGCCATTGTGGTGGTGGAAAATATTCACCGTCATATGGAAGAAGGTCATGCCGCGACGCAAGCAGCGATCATGGGTGCGCGAGAAATTGCCACGCCTATTATTGCCATGACGACAACATTGGCGGCAGTCTATGCGCCGATTGGTTTTATGGGCGGTGTGACCGGTGCGTTGTTTGGTGAATTTGCTTTTACACTCACTTTTTGCGTCATTATTTCAGGCGTTATTGCGTTAACTTTATCGCCGATGATGTGTGCTAAATTATTAACTGTTCCTAATTCGCGTAATGGCCATGAATCATTTGCGGCGCGCGTTGATCATGTCTTTGAAAAACTAAAAAACCAATATCAACGCACTTTACATGAAGTGGTGCAACACCGACGAGCGATGAGTATATTTGCCGCGGTGGTATTCGTGTTTTGTTTGGTATTTGCTAAATTAAGCACGGCGGAGTTGGCACCGACGGAAGATCAAAGTGTCATCTTCACGCTCTTGAATGCGCCGCAATATGCTAATTCCGCTTATACGCAGCGTTATACGCATATGTTAAATAAAATTTACGATAGTTTTCCTGAAAAATTAGCCTATTTCATTGTTAATCAAACTAATTCAGCGTTTTCAGGGATTATTTTAAAACCCTGGGATGCGCGCAAGAAAGGGCAAAATGAAATTTTACGCGCGTTGCAACCTAAGCTCGGCGCCATTCCCGGCTTATCGGCCGTGGCATTCCCCCTACCCTCTATTCCCGGCAAAAGCAATGATTTGCCGGTAGAATTTATTTTAACCTCGACATATGATTATCGCATTTTGTATCAATTAGCGGAAAAAATAAAAGCGGCGGCCATGCAAACGCATGATTTTGCTTTTCTGGATACGGATTTAAAATACAATAAACCTGAGTTACAAGTCGATATTGATCGTAATTTAGCCGCGACGATGGGTGTGACGATGCAAACGATCGGCACCTCGCTTGCCACTTTATTGGGTGGCAATTATATCAATTTATTTTCTCGCGAAGGGCAAAGCTATCAAGTTATTCCACAAGTCCCTGATCTTTTGCGTTTAAATCCCAATAAAATAAAGGGGTATTATGTGCCAACGGTAAGCGGCACCTTGATTCCCTTGGCGGGCTTGGTGAAATTGCATATTGATACGCAACCTAATCAATTAACGCAATTTCAGCAATTGAACTCGGTCATGTTGCAAGGATTTGCCATCGTGTCATTAAATAAGGCTTTGACTGATTTGACACATATTGCGCAGCAGATGCTGCCGGAAGGGGTTTCTTATGATTTTGCTGGGCAATCACGTCAAGTGACGCAAGAAGGGAATAGTTTACTGTATACCTTTTTCTTTGCTTTATTGATCATTTATCTTGTGTTATCTGCGCAATTTGAAAGTTTTGTTGATCCGCTTATTATTTTGATTAGCGTGCCATTATCCATGGTGGGCGCTTTGGCGCCATTATTTTTAGGCGCGGCCACTTTAAATATTTACAGTGGCATTGGCTTAATTACCTTGATTGGCCTCATCAGTAAGCATGGTATTTTGATGGTCGATTTTGCCAATAAATTGCAATTACATGAAGGCTTGCAACGTACTGAAGCGATTGTAAAAGCCGCGTCACTGCGTTTAAGACCCATATTAATGACGACAGCTGCCATGGTGCTCGGCGTCTTGCCATTGATCATGGCATCAGGCGCAGGTGCGGCCAGCCGCTTCTCGATCGGCATCGTGATTGCTTGCGGTATGTTGGTCGGCACCTGCTTCACTTTATTTGTGGTGCCGACTATGTATACGCTATTGGGACGCGAAAGGCTTATAAAAAACACATGAAGTGAAAACTTGATTATTTTCTATTTTGTCAATAAAAATATTTATGTTAACAATTCATTTTTTCTTTGTTTTTTAAATAACGTCGGCTTATAGTAGGCCGGCTTTAATTTATATTTTGTATCTCCTACATAAATTAGGGTAATGGGTAGCGATGGGGGAGTTGTCAGAGGGGGAGAGCGCTATTCTCCCCCTCTGACGCTTGTCAATGCAGTGTGCTGCGCACTCAGTTCCTCTACCCTATCTTTTGTAATAGATACTATATTTTTCTACATTTTTTATCAGGAGTTAATTTTTATGTTCATGAAGAAAGCATTATTAGCCAGTTTGAGTGTGGTGGTAATGAGTGCGTCAGCAACTGCAATGGCGGATGCTTCGTTGCAAGTCATTAATAAAAGCAATAAAGATTCTTCCGTGTTGATCCATACAAGCAGAGGCGATGTATGTTCAGGCCCTAGCAATTACACCCCTGCTGGCGGCTCGTCAAATACGCCTGCCGTCTTAGTAAGCGCTTTTTGCGCTGGCGCAGTAGGCAATATATGCAAAACAACCATGTATGATAGCAGAGATTGCTCTGGTACACAGGTTGCTGAAGCGGATATTAACCTTGGCACATTTACCGTAGCGGTTACGCCATTATCTCCAGCGTATACAGTCACGTCATATGGTAATGCTGTAGTTGAAATTAGTAACAAATAAAGTGCTAGCCCCTCATCCGCCGACTGGCAAAACCATTCGGCGGATGAGGGGATTTTTACTAAACAATATCCCACGTCATTTGGAAACCAAACACATCCGCACTGGCATTGACTTTGCCATCAGTGACAGTATTTTGTGAACCCACATCCTGTGACAACTGTTTAATACGCGTTTGCTGTACAAAGAAATGATCCCAACCCGCATCAAATCCTAAATTTTTGGTCGCTTGGAAATGCGTGCCTAAACCAATAATAAAGCGGTTGCCATCCGGTAATTGCAAATTGCGATAGCTGTTATTAACCGGAGTTTCATCATAACCAATACCGCTACGCAGCATCCATTGCGTATTCACATGATAATTAGCCCCTAAAGCCAAATTCCAGGTATTACGATAATGTTCTGGGATATTAACTTCCAGATTATTAATAGGATGAAACTGACCATTTATCGCTGCGACGTTTTGTAATCTTAAATTAGAAAACACACTCCACTCTGTATAAATCACCGAACCCATTACATCCCAGCTTGAATTGATGGTATGAAAAATACTTAATGCAGTCGTTGCAGGAAAAATGGGATTCGCCTTTAATGCACCACTGGTTTGCTCGCCACCCGCCATACCATTCGCCAGTCGGCCATTGAAGTGACTGCTGCCACGTAAATGTTGGACAACATGAGAGTGATAGCTTAACCCAATCCGCGTTTGTTCTGAAAATTGATACAAAGCTCCGAGATGATAACCATATCCCCAGCTATATCCTACATTCGTGCTCGTTGTATCAAAAGCACTCGCCGATGATCCAGGAATTATGCCGAAATAGGGAATCCCTGCCACCAAATCAAATTCACCGCGTGCGCGTTCAAAATCAAGTCCAACACCCAGTGATAATTTATCTGTTAGCGCAAAACCTAATGAAGGCGCGAGATCAATCACGGTTAATTTTGTCATCGTTGCCGCATAACGCGCATAGGCGCCACGGCCATAATCGGTTTGCAAACCAAACGGTGACACAACACTGAAACCAAACACCACGCGATTGCTAATAGGTGCGGCATAATGCAAATCAGGCACTAAAGCAAAATTACCGCCTTGTGCCGTTGTTGTTTGTGGCCCGGTTGATAGAATGCCATTATTTGTGACGTTAACCGTGCCGGTATATTTAAAATTTGTCATAATCGGATCCAGTCCAATCACCAATTGTTGATTATGGATGCGCACCAAACCGGCTGGGTTATAAAAAGAAGTGCTGGCATCTTCAGCAATCGCTGCGCGACCTGCGTGATAATTACCGATGCTGGCGCCATCTTGTTCCCACAACTGAAAACCAGATGCATTTGCCGTGCTGCTGATTGTCATCAATAATCCTGCTGCAGACAACAAACTTGCAACAGACAAAAACTTACAAAGTGTTTTAGCTTGATTCATTTTCCGATTACCCTTCATACTATTTAGATCCTCTCTTATTTTAACTATAAAAAATTGTCATACCCACTATAATCCAAGTAGAATACCTGATTCTACAAACAATACAAAGAGGTTTTCACTATGTCACTGACCCCTTCCACCATGTTACCGCTCGGCACGCTCGCGCCTGCATTTCAATTGCCCGACACAGTCAGTGGTAAAACCATTTCACTACAAAATGCGCACGGTAAAATTGCAACTGTCATTATTTTTATATGCAATCATTGCCCTTATGTTAAACATATTCAGCAAAAATTAGTTGAAGTCGCTAAACATTATCAAAACAATGGCATTCAATTCATCGCCATCAGCGCAAATGATGTCGCAACACATCCGGCCGATGCGCCAGACAAAATGCGCGATGAAGCGATAAAATTCGCTTATCCATTCCCGTATTTATACGATGAAAGCCAAGCCGTGGCTAAAGCGTATCAAGCCGCCTGCACGCCTGATTTTTATGTGTTTGATGCACAATTGAAATGCATTTATCGCGGACGCTT
This sequence comes from Gammaproteobacteria bacterium, assembly GCA_009885665.1. GTDB lineage: Bacteria > Pseudomonadota > Gammaproteobacteria > DSM-16500 > DSM-16500 > VFKI01. The sequence continues at coordinate 20,961 of VFKI01000155.1, read as the reverse complement.
CGATGACTCAACGCCTGGCAATGGTAAACCGGTGACCGGAAATGCATTAAGCGCCGCATTAGATGCCGTCATCGCGGGCAAGCCAGTGAGCAACGAACAACTACCCTCGGTAGGATGTAATATTAAGTGGAAGTGAAGTATCTATTCCCCCATCGCTGCCCACTACCCTAATTTATGTAGGAGATATGAAATAAACACCACAAAAACGTGTTAAAAAACGCGACGTCACGATAGACGTCGCGTAATATTTATAACTCCACATTATTTATAACTCCACATTATTTATAACTCTGCATTAGCCACCACTATTTTTTCGTTTCCCAGCGGCACGCCGCGCGTTTTAGCATAATGCATCGGGCCGCCACGGAAAGGTGCGAAACCCGTGCCTAAAATCATGCCTGCATCCAATAAATCAGCTGTTGCCACCACGCCTTCTTGTAAACACGCTTGCGCTTCATCTAACATACGCGTCACCAATTGATCCGCAATATTTTCCAATGATTCGCCCGCGCTCGTTGTCGCAACCGTTTTTTCTTTGATTTGCTTGCCTTCTTTGGTGTACGTATAAAATCCTGCGCCGGTCTTACAACCCTTCTTACCCGCCGCAACCATTGTTTGTAATCTCACGGGCACCGGCATATTAAAATGCTGCCCCAAATAATTCGCTACCGATAAACAAACATCCAAGCCAACCGTATCCGCCAACGTAATCGGCCCCATCGGCATACCAAAATCAGTCATTGCTTTATCAATCACGACCGCCGGCACACCACTTTCCAATAAATTCATGGCATCCATGAGATAAGGCATCAAAATACGATTCACTAAAAAGCCTGGGCTACTTTTAACCGGTAACGGTAAACGATCAATACTGCGTACAAATTTAAGCGCTTTTTCAAATACACTTTCACCCGTGCGCAAACCCTTCACCACTTCCACCAATTGCATTTTTGCCACAGGATTAAAGAAATGTATACCGACCAAACGCTCAGGCCGTGTCAATACTTTGTTAATATCATCCAATAAAATACTCGATGTATTCGTTGCCAGCACTGCGTCAGGACGCGCTTGCTGCTCAAGCGTACGGAATAAATCTTGCTTAGCTTGCAAATCTTCAAAAATCGCTTCAATAATCACATCCGCGCGCGACACACCTTGCCCGGTCACATCAGGCACTAATCTATCCATCGCTTGCTGACAGCGTACTGGATCTTTGAGTTTTTCACGAAATGTTTGTGCGGCACGCTTAATGGCGGGCGCAATGCATTCTGCACTTCTATCCTGCAAAGTGACGCGCATCCCTTGCGCTGCACACCATGCAGCGATATCGCCACCCATGGTGCCTGCACCGATCACATGCACATGTTGTGGTTTAAATTGAATGTTTTTAGCTTGCCCTTTTAACATTTCTTGCAAGAAAAAAACGCGCACTAAATTCTGACTGGTTTCACTGAAAAACAATCGCCCACAGCCGGTCGCTTCACGCACCATGGCGGCGTCACTATGACAACCCGTCTGCTCCCAATTAGCTAATACGTCAAATGGCGCGGGATAATGCAAGGGATTAATTTTAGCGCGCATTTTTTTACGCATGACGTGCGCCAACATTTTACGGGCTAGCGGCAATTCATATAAATTGGATAGCAAATTTGGCGCACGCCGCGCCGGTTTTGTCAAAATATACTGTTTTGCAGCGCGCACTAAATGTCGGGCGGGTACCGCCGCATCAATAAACCCTAATTTCTCCGCCGTCTTTGCGTTGACCAATTTACCGCTGCGTATTAAATCAAAAGCCGCCAACACGCCAATCAAACGGGGCAAACGCACGCTGCCGCCCCAGCCTGGGTAGATGCCCAGCTTCACTTCGGGTAAGCCAAGTCGCGTTTGCGGGCCCTCTTCTGCTACGCGATAACGACAACCCAATGCTAATTCCAAACCACCGCCCAAACAAAATCCATGTATCATCGCCACCGTTGGCACTTTCAATTGCTCAATTCGGCTAATGATTTCTTGACCGCGACGTAATACGCTCGTCGCTTCAGCAATATCATGAAATTGATTAAACAATGTAATGTCTGCGCCCGCAATGAAACCGGTTTTTTTTGCCGAGGCAAAAATCACGCCACTGATTTCACTGACGTGTATAGTATTTAAAATAGCATTTAATTCTTCCATCACCTCAGGATTAATGGTATTGACAGAACTGTCCGCGCGATCAAACCACAACCATAAAATTTGATCTGCATCCGTTTCTACGCGCCAATTTTTATAAGTGCTTGCCATGCTTACGCTCTCCCGCCGGTATTCTCAAGTAATATAGCGCCACCTTGGCCGCCACCAATACATAATGTTGCAATGCCATAATGCGCTTGATTACGTTGCAATATTTTGGCTAATTGCAAACTAATACGCGCACCACTTGCCCCAACCGGATGACCCAATGCAATTGCACCGCCATCAATATTCAATTTCGCCGGATCAATTTCGCCTAAGGCCGCTGATAATCCTAAAAATTCACGGCAATACGTTTCACTATCAAATGCAAGGAGACACCCCAACACTTGCGCTGCAAATGCTTCATTCAATTCCCAGTAATCAATGTCGGCTAATTTTTTGTTGGTTTGGCGCAATAACTTTGCCACTGCATGCACCGGCCCCAAGCCCATTTCTGCGGGATCATTGCCCGCCCATGCCACATCCACAATGCGTGCTAACACAGGCAATTGATATTTATCTACCGCCGTCTGACTCGCCAACACTAACAGTGCTGCACCATCCGTCACCTGTGAGCTATTGCCCGCGGTGACATCGCCAAATTTTTTATCAAAAAAAGGCTTTAATTTACCAAGCTTTTCTAAAGTGGTGTCGCGTCGCACACCATCATCTTCTGTGGCAAACGTACCCTGCTCACTGAATAAAGACGTCACGCCGTAGAGTGTTTTATTTTCTATCGCTGTTGCCACACGCTGATGGCTTTCCAATGCATACGCATCCATTGCTGCACGTGTAATACCAAAACGGTGCGCGACGATTTCCGCTGTCTGCCCCATATTTAAACCTATTGTATGATCCGTCAAGCCTTTCAATAATGAAATGACCGGCGATAAAAAACCAGGCCGAAATTCACTGATTTTTTGTAATTTAGCGGTAAGCGTTTTAGCACCAGACAAACCGGCTAACCAGCGTACCATTTTCTTATTGAATTGTAGCGGTGCACGGCTCATCGCTTCCGTACCGCCGGCTAATACTAATTGCTGTCGACCCGTCGCAATATTGCGAAATGCTGCATCAATCGCTTGCAAACCCGATGCACAATTTCGTTGCACAGTAAAAGCTGGCACTGCTTTACCGCATCCAGCACGCAATGAGACAACGCGCGCAATATTCGCTTCTTCCGCGCTGGGAATCATACAGCCCAATACCACTTCATCTAATTGATTGGCTGCAAACGGTAAGCTTGCTAACACTTCACGCGCCGCCGTTACAGCAAGATCTGACGCTGACCATGCGCCAGGTGTGCCACGCATTTTTAAAAATGGCGTGCGTCTACCATCTACAATATAAACTGGGTTATTCATAAAGGTTCCTTTTGCATATTTTCGACCATGTTATACCCATTACACTTGAAGATGCAAAGCATCGAAAGTGTCTCATTTCGCGATGGGGCTTCAATCAAGGATAGCGTTCGCATCTTGAAGTGCGAACGGTATATCCGTCAACAGCTGACTTAAATCAAATGAAAATTCATCCACACCAATCACTTCGTTATACGCTTTTTGAAACGATAATAATTTATCTGCTTCGGCTGAGGTGATGATATTTTTCTTTACCGCCGCATGCACTTGCGCCGTAAAGTTTTGTTTACTTTTGTCACCCTGACGAAGTTTTTTCAACAAAGGTTCCATGTCAGGCATTTGACAAAAAACTTTTTCCAATCTGGCTGCCGCGTCATCCGATTTTTTACTTTGATAAAATAAATGCGTTAATCGGTCACGAAAATTAGACGGTTCCAGCATAGTGCGCGCAATACGATGCGTTAACTTATCGCGTGGCTTGCGATACGCTGTACCCAATGGAAACGTCATCCAGCGTAATAGCCTACCCAACCAACGCAGCGGGAAATTATTGCATAAATCATCATACGCAATTTGAATTTCAGATAAACATAAATCCAAACTCCAACACAGCGTATCCAGATCACTCGCTTGCTCACCTTGATCCTGAAAATATTTTAGTGCAGCAGACGCCAAATAGAGTTGGCTCAATATATCCCCCAAACGGGCGGAAATACGTTCGCGGCGCTTCAGATCACCGCCTAATAACATTAAGGTGAGGTCTGATAATAAGGCTAACGCACTACTCATGCGCGTCAATTGACGATAATAATGGGCAACTTTACCGCTCACCGGTGAGCGAATAAAACGGCCGCCGGTTAAACCATAACACAGTGTACGCATCGTACAATTAATAAAATAACCGACATGGCTAAATAAAATTTCATCTAATTGAATATATTTCTCAGCGGAATCTGGCTGAGCAAATAATTCAATTTCTTTTAGTAAATAAGGATGACAGCGAATGGCACCTTGGCCAAAAATAATTAAATTACGCGTCAGGATATTGGCACCTTCCACCGTAATGCTAATCGGTTGCGCAATATGCCCCTGCGCCAATAAATTGTTAGGCCCCATTTGTATGCCATGACCACCATGAATATCCATCGCATGCGCCATAACAATGCGCGACATTTCCGTGGTATGGTATTTAGTAATTGCCGTAGCAATCGCCGGCTTAATACCGCTATCAATGGCATTAACCGTAAAAACACGACACGCTTCTAATAAATAAGTGCGCCCAGCAATTTCACCCAGCGCCTCTTCCACACCTTCGAAATGCGCAATGGCGACATTGAATTGTTTACGTATACGCGCATACGCGCCAGTCATTCGATATGTCAACTGCCCACACGCAGCACTCATTGCCGGCAACGAAATACCACGCCCTACTGACAAACATTCCATTAACATATGCCAGCCTTGACCAATACGATCGGCACCGCCAATGACCCAGTCAAGCGGCACAAATACATCTTTGCCACGCACCGGCCCATTCATAAAGGCCATATTCAAAGGAATATGACGTCGACCACTTTGCACACCCGGATGCTGGTGTGGCACTAAACATAAAGTGATACCCGGTTCCTGACCCTTACCTAACAAATTTTCAGGATCAGATAAGCGAAATGCCAAGCCAATGAGTGTTGCGATCGGCGCGAGCGTGATATACCGTTTATCCCAATTCAAGCGTATACCAATAATTTCTTGGCCATTAAATTCACCACGACACACCACGCCACTGTCCGTGATAGCGCCGGCATCACTTCCCGCCGTCGGCGATGTCAAGGCAAAACAAGGGATATCTTCGCCCGAGGCAAGACGCGGCAAATAATAATTTTTTTGCGCATCGGTACCATAGTGTAAGAGTAATTCAGCAGGCCCCAGAGAATTAGGCACCATCGTGCTAACCGCCGTACTGATACTGCGCGTCGCAATGCGCGTAATCACCGCTGAATGTGCTTGAGCAGAAAAACCAAGCCCACCAAATTCAACGGGAATTTCCAATGCGAAAAATCGTTCGCGTTTTAGATAATTCCATACTTCAGTCGGTAAATCCCCCTGCTGGACGATATGCCAATCTTGCAGCATGCCACACAGCGTGTTGACTTGATTATCCAAAAACGCTTGCTCAGCAGTGGTAAGACGCGGCGCTGGCATCTTGAGTAAAGTGTGCCAGTCCGGCTGGCCACAAAACAGCGCTTTTTCCCACCATACATCGCCCGCTTCAATGGCTTCGCGTTCGGTGGCACTGATGGAGGGCATGTCTTTTTGCACATGCTTAATCAAGGGAATGGTGATATAGCGACGACGAATGGGTTTGATGGCGGTAAAAAATATGAGCCCAAGAAATATAAACCAAATCGGCAAAATAATAAGTAGGCTGATATGACCATAGCGCGTGAGATATGCCAGCAACAGCGTGGATACCACACCACAGAGCCATAAGGGTGTGCGCCAATAGCCTAAGCCAATAATGGCTGCCAGTAAGACGATCGTTTCAAGCCACGCCATGTAAGCACACTCCTTTGCTACTATAGTTAAAAGCGGTCATCGATAACCGCTCGCCGAGTATAAACAGTTTCTATAGCTAATACCAATGCAGTTTGCAGCAAACTTAACGCGCGCCCTTTTATAAGCATGTCAGCAACACGCATACTTATGCACAGAATCTGTGGATAAGTCTGTGACTAACCTCTTGGAAAGCCACGGTAGCCTCGGTCGCATCAGGGATAACCCTAAGCAGAACACAAATTGGACACATGCAAACACTTATGTTTTTTCAATACGTTAACATAACATGGCGGGCTCGCGAGGTGTTTTTTACACGGTAAGTGCAAAAAATAGGCTTAATACGCGTGCTGTGCATTAATGAATGAATTTATACAACTATTCTCAGATGGCTGCTCGGGCAAAGCCCTCGCTACGCCACTTAAGGGGAAGAATCGCGATTCTCCCCTTTAAGAATCCCCCATCGCGTAGAGTCTGGTTGCACCTGGCCTCGCGGGTGTTTTTTGAGAAATGTGCTGAATGGTTACGAATTTATACAATATCTGCATCATGCTTTGCACCGGGGCGCGCTGCGCAAATGCATCGTGCATATCTAAAGTCCACCGCCCAGTGCGCTGATTGACCAATACGTGCCATTGACTGCCATCTTGTCGTGGATAAAGCGCTAATACCCAATCGCCATGAAAGTCAGCGTATTGTTTGCTGGCAATAATTTTATGCAACATATCATCGCGTACCAACACCCGCCCAGTATGCGGATCAATTCGAAAATAATGAACTCCCATCAAAAATACTTTGTGCGTGTCTGGAAATATAGTCCGAATAGCCGGCGGTGAAAAATCACTTTCCGTGACAAAATCCGTATGTAACGGCACACGGGTTTGCTTGCCTAGCAGCGCCGGTAATAATGAGTATCCATTACTGGCATGCGGATCTTGCACATGCAGATACGCTAACAGCGTCGGACGAATATCCATTAATGACACCAAATCCGTTATAGTTTTAGGCGGCATAGGTGCAACATCATAGCTGCGCACCGCTAACACAGTATGATATTGCGACACGCCTAATACATCCGTACCATGACCGTTAGAGACATTGACACGCTCATCCTCTACCATAGGCGGATAAAATAAAGGGATTTTCTGATATTTTTCAGAGGGAATATATAAATGCGGATCGGTGATGCGATCGCCCGGCAAACCCAACGCTTCACCATGATCTGATAAAACAATCACAATGCTATGTTGTAACAAACCATCTTTACGTAATATTTGCATAAAATGGGCGAACTGCAGATCCATGCGCGCGACCGAATAGAGATAATCCTCGCGTTTTACCGTTTCTGCTGCAAGATCTGCCCATAAATAAGGCGCATGCGGCAAGCAAAAGTGAATCGCTAAAAATAAAGGATGTTGGCGTCGCTCGGCAAGTGTGGGCGCAATACGTTGCAAAAAACTCGCTGGATCATAATCAAAATACGCCGGTCGATTGGCATAACTATAAGGAAATAAATATTGGCCAAGCCGAGTATTAACAAGTAAATTGGATAATGGAAAATCATTGACCGTGCCAAGTAAAAAATCATTGACACCTATCGGCGCCGTCAAGCGTTGATCAAAACCATAGCGTTCATCAATATTACTGAAACGCGTTTCATCGGTTGCATATATAGTGTGATAATCATGTCGGCGCAACACAGCAGGTAAGGTTTGGCTAAGATCAAAACGCGCTGGATCCAATAAATTGGTGCGGATGCCGCTGACTTTGGGATATTCGCCTGATAAAATACTGAACCACGATGGATAGGTGCGTGCAATTGGTGTCAATGAATAATTAAAAACGACAGCATGCTGCATAAAATCATTGAGCGCGGGCGTATTCTTACCTAAATAATCAGGACGCAGTGAATCAATGCCAATTAAAATGATATTGGGTCGAGCGGTAGTGCCGCGATCCACCACAGGCAAATGGTTCGCTGTATGCCAATGTAATGCAAGGAAAATAATTGCGACACTGCTCGTCAGTAATAAAAAAGTGCGCGGCAATGTTTGTAAAAATCCCAGCAATGCAACGATACACACGACAGCAAAAAGTGTCGCAACGCTATAAAATGCCCATCGACATAATGCGGGATAATCCAATGCTAGCCAAGCAAAACTGAATTTAGAATCAGGATACTTTATTTGATTTGCTAATAAAATAAACGCAAGCGAAATAAACCATACGATAATGCCTACATTTTCTGTCTGTGCGGGCGTAAGGTGTAACGCCGCGCGCACGCCTTGCATGAGATAATAAATGCCAAATAACCAGCAAAGGTAGAGCGCAATTTGCACCACAAGATAATAGACAATGTCGGGTATCGCCACCCACGGCAACGATATATTTTGCGCGACTAACGACACATCCGCAAAGTATATTTGGTCACGTTGAATCAAAAAGCCTATTTCAATCCATATAAAAAAGATCGTCAATAACAACAGATACCACAGTAATGCAGATCGCCGTGATTGCATCAAGTTTGATCCTCTGCGGCAACAGCATAAATGCCAGGCAAATTGCGAAAGTGTTCCGCATAATCAAGCCCAAAGCCAATCAAAAAACGATCGGGTGTATCAAGGCCAATAAAATCTGGCTCAAATGTAACGCCCGCTTCGCGCGGCCGAATTTTATTGATCATCACCGCCGTGTGAACGGATTTGGCGCCTTGCTGCTGACAATAATCAATGATAGCTGCCAAGGTGTGGCCGCCATCCATGATGTCATCCATAATTAATACCGCGCGACCCGCCAGCGATTGGCGCGGCTCGACCAGCCAATGTAAATCGCCTGGGCGCATACTGCCGCGATAACGCGTGGCATGGATATAGTCAATTTCAAGCGGAAAATTGAGTCGTGTCACTAAATGCCCCATAGGAACCAATGCGCCAATCATGACGCATAATACCAACGGATTATCCTGTTGCAATTTATGCGTAATTTCGGTTGCCATACGGTCGAGCGCACGGTGAATAGCCGTCATGTCATGCAGGCATTCGGCGCGCTCGGCGAGCTGTTGTAATTGTGAAACAGTGCGGGTTTCCATAAAAATCCTCAAGGGCAATTGTGGTAACGGCATAGCAAAGGGGGTCGATTATATAGTATTCTTAGCCAACATTGCATCTGGATAATCGATATGAAAGAAATTTCTGAACTCTTGACTTTACGTGACTTTCTGCGCTGGGCGGTCAGTCGCTTCAATGAAGCTGGACTTTATTATGGTCATGGCACGGATAATGCTTGGGATGAAGCCGCTGCGCTTATATTGCACACCTTGCATTTGCCGCATGATATCTTTCGTGATGTGCTGGATGCACGCTTGACGCACAGTGAGTGTGATGCACTTTATAACTTAATTGAACGGCGCGTACGTGACCGCGTTCCCCTTCCCTACCTCACCCATGAAGCTTGGTTTGCCGGGCTATCATTTTATGTGGATGAGCGTGTATTGGTGCCGCGCTCACCCCTTGCCGAATTGATTGAAAACCAATGTCAACCTTGGCTAGGCGAGCGAGAGGTTCATCACATACTGGATTTATGTACCGGCAGTGGCTGTATTGCCATTGCCGCCGCACAGTATTTTCCAGAGGCGGAAGTTGATGCCAGTGACATTTCGACTGATGCACTCGCTGTCGCTAAAATTAATCTCAACCGTCATAGCGTCGCGGATCGTGTGCATTTAATTAAATCGAGTTTATTTGAAAATATACCACCGAAAAAATATGATTTAATTATCAGTAATCCCCCTTATGTCAATGAAGCTGAAATGGCGGAACTTCCTGCTGAATATCATCATGAGCCTGCTTTAGGATTAGCAGCGGGTGTCGCGGGTTTGGATATCGTGTTACAAATTTTACGTCATGCCAGCAAACACCTTGCAGCCGACGGTTTATTGATAGTCGAAGTAGGTAATAGCGAAGAGGCACTGGCAGAAGCGCTGCCCGATGTGCCGTTTACTTGGCTGGAATTTGCACGGGGTGGCGGCGGCGTATTTTTATTGACGGCGGAAGAATTAGCGATTTATACCGATAACGTTAGTCTAGGCTAAAAAATCATCAAGCTGCTGAGGACATTAGAACGCAACGTTTCTATAGTATCTCAGATAAGGCTCTGCGCATAAATGAATTGAAATAGCTCACATTCAATCGATTGATCAGTTCCCCTACCCTATCTTTTGTAGTAGATACGTTTCTAATGAGGTAAAAATGACACCAAGTCCGCAGGAAGAAAAAGAGAAAACGACGCTTTCTTTATCGACAGCGGTAGTGGAAGAAGGGAAAGAAGAAGATGATGAGGATGATGCGTTTTTTGATACTAGTGATGATTTTGCTTCCAATAGAGAAGTAGAGAGATTTGTATTTAGTATACCTTATAAGGACGGTACGAATATTTCGGCTTCTTTAAGCAAATTCTACCTCGGAGCTGGCCTCGGCAATCCGTATGAGCTAAAAGAAGTAAGCAAGAATGTATGGGTGGCTACAGTTTCCGTTTTCAATCAATTTATCAGCAAAGGAGAGAGCGGCGCATGGAGCAATAAACAGTTTGAAGCAAAAGAAGACGCCGCAATAAAGGCAATAGAAGCGTTATCAATTTGCAGTGATTTGCTAAATTTATGTATATTAAAAAGCTTATTAAACAAAAATAAGATGCTCACCGCAGATAATGAAAAACAGCTCACATTGCATGTAACGCCATACCCGGACGTCGTTAAAGCGCTACTAAACGCATTAACAAAAATGTCTGCCTGCGATCAAAAGTCCGACCTTGTTGTTTTAGGCCGTGAGCGCGCTGGTTTTCAAAATACTTTTAACAAAATAATAACCATCAGTATTGAGAGAAAATTAGCGCTTTCAGGCAGCGTTGTGAAAAAATATTCTCAGCATCCACACTACGAGAAAAACATTCTCGCATCTACATCCAACGAAAACTCAATTTTTCGTTTTTTTAGTATAAAACCCAAACCTACACCACCATCTTCCGCTGAAGATTTAGTGAGTAGTAACAGCTCAGCACCTCCCGCCTTCACCCCAGCCTAAACCACACTGATCGATAACGCATGAATTTCCTGCGGGATTAAATCTGCGAAGACGGCATACACGGCACGATGTGCGGCAATACGAGGAAGTTGATTTAACTGACTTGCGGTGATGAGGATACGATAATGCCCCGCGCCGCCGGCAGCACCGATATGACCCGCATGCGCAGCGCTGTCATCAATTACCTCTAAATAGCTCGGCGTAAACGCGTGTTGCAAACGCATCATCATCAGCGTCTTACGTTCATCTGGCGTCATCACTTTTTGTCTTGCTCCATATAACGTGCTAACCAAATGGCTTGGCCGAAACAAAAGAATACCAACAAACCCATTACACCGTACAGCTTAAAATTCACCCAGATATCAGTGGGATAATGATACGCAACAAATAAATTAATACCGCCTAATAACGCAAAAAACACCACCCAAACCAAATTCAAACGCCCCCACGGCAAATGCTCCGTGGCATGACCTTCGAATCCTTTTTCAAGCATACGGCGCACCAAATTTTTTTTACCAATGAATTGACTGCCCAAAAAAGCCACCGCAAAAATCCAAAAAATAACCGTGGGCTTCCATTTTACGAACAAAGGATTATGAAAATATAACGTCAAACCACCAAATAGCGTGAAAACCACCAACGTGATGAGTTGCTGATGATCAGGACGGCGTTTTAATATCCACGTTAACGCAACTTGAACAGCCGTGGCAATGATGCCCACCGTGGTCGCAACATAAATGCCATAAAATTTGAAAGCGCCAAAAAATAACAGCACTGGAATAAAATCATATAAAAATTTAAGCATTTAAAAACACCTTATTTTTGCTTGGCCAAAGGCGGCCGTTTCTATGGAGCACCTGAACAGTTACTTTGCAATAATTCAAGTAGCGCCGCTTCATCCATGACTTTAACCCCTAATGCTTCCGCCTTAGCCAGCTTACTACCCGCATCACTACCCGCCACCACAAAATCTGTTTTGGCCGACACACTGCCGGCAACTTTTGCGCCCAAGGCTTGTAGTTTTTCCTTCGCTTCATCACGCGCCAACGTATTTAATGTGCCAGTCAAGACGAATGTTTTACCGATCAACTTGCCACTGCTCACACGAGCGGGTAACGCCGGCCAATGTACGCCCGCCGCCCGCAAATCATTAATCACTTTTACATTGTGTTTTTCAGCAAAAAAAGCAACAATATGCCTAGCCACGATAGGCCCGACATCCGCCACTTGCTCTAAAGCCGGTGTATCTGCAATCATCAAGGCATCCAAACTGCGAAAATGCTCCGCCAATTGTCGCGCCGTCGCCTCACCCACTTCGCGAATTCCCAGAGAAAATAAAAATCGCGCCAACGTCGTCGTACGACTTTTATCCAAAGCCGCTAATAAATTATCCGCAGACTTTTCAGCCATACGCTCGAGCTGAGCCAATTGCGATAAAGTTAAATGATATAAGTCAGCTATCGTGCTGATCATTCCTTCCGCCACTAATTGCTCAACTAATTTATCGCCCAGTCCGACAATATCCATGGCACGCCGACTGGCAAAATGTAAAATTGCTTGAACACGCTGCGCCGGACAAAACAAACCGCCGCTACAACGCGCCACGGCTTCACCTGCAATATGCTCAACATGCGAATGACACACTGGACACATCGTCGGCAAATGAATTTCAAGCGCATGATGCGCATGACGCACAGCAACCCCTACCACTTCTGGGATCACATCGCCCGCGCGGCGCACCATCACTTTGTCGCCAATATGGATATCTTTACGTTTAATTTCATCCATATTATGCAAAGTCGCATTGCTCACCATGACACCCGCCACCGCCACCGGCGCCAATCGCGCAACCGGCGTCAACGCGCCCGTACGGCCTACTTGAAATTCCACCGCCAGCAAAGTCGTCATCACTTCTTCCGCTGGAAACTTATGCGCAATCGCCCAGCGCGGCGCACGCGCCACAAAACCCAAATTTTGCTGTATTTTATAATCATTTACTTTATATACCACACCATCAATTTCATAAGGTAAATGCGCGCGGCGGGCTTGCATTGCTTGATAATAATTGAGACAGCCTTCACTATCCGCTACTTTTATTAAATCAGGGCTCACGCGCAAACCCCATGCTTGCAACATACGCATACAGTCAAAATGTGCCGTTGGCAAATCTACACCGCTCATTTCACCCACACCATGCGCAAAAAATTCTAATGGACGTTTTGCGGTTATTTTAGGATCCAATTGACGTAAACTGCCGGCGGCGGCATTACGTGGATTCGCAAATATTTTTTCATCTCGCCGTACGGCCGCTTCATTTAACGCGGCAAAGCCTTTTTTAGAAATATAAATTTCACCACGTACATCTAACACCTCAGGCAAATGCGTGCCACGCAAATGCAAGGGAATCATGCGTATGGTACGCACATTGCTGGTAATATCCTCGCCCGTTTCACCATCGCCACGCGTCGCGGCATAGATTAATTTGCCTTTTTCATAATGCAAATTTACTGCCACACCATCCAATTTAGGTTCACATGTTAAATCAATGGATTTTATGTGAGGAAAACGATCATTTATTCGCTGCCAAAAAGCCTGTACTTCACTCTCTGAAAAAGCATTCTCTAATGATAACATCGCCACACGATGGCGAATTTCACCAAAGCCCGCCAAGGGTTTTGCGCCTACACGTTGTGTCGGCGAATCAGGGGTAACATATTCAGGATGTGCCGCTTCTAATTGTTCAAGTTCACGGAATAATTGATCATACGCCGCGTCAGAAATCGTCGGGGCATCTAACACATGATAGCGATAAAGATGTTCTTCGATTTCTGAACGTAGTTGTGTTATATGCGCTGCTATCGTCACATGCAATACGCCATCAATTTAGCTTCACAACGCTCAGCCGCTGCCGTATTCCACGGCATCGTGGGTGAAGCACGTAATTCGCCGCCTAAATACTCTGCCAATTGACGCGCGACATCTAACATACATTGATATACCACATAGGGCTCAGCAACATTCGATATTTGCATAAATAATAACAAACCGCTGCATGAAAAATTGCCAATTTCATCCATATCAAAATCGCCTGGCTTATCTGCAGAAGCCAAGCTAAACCAGGGCGCATCAGATTGCACTGCGTCACTCGGGAAATAATGAAAAATATTCATTTTGCCATACGTCAAGCCCGTCGCTGCAATTGCCGCCAATAAATCATAAGACTCAAATCGACTCTCCTCTTTTGCCATAACGGCCAAGGAAAGTATTTCGTCTACTTGTGGTGCAGTCGGCTGTTTAGGGTGTATGGTTGTGACCGTCGTTTTAACCGATTCCGCCGCCGCTTGTTCCAAACGAAACTCTGCTTCCATGCTTAATTTTTCTGGAAAAAATTTCATTTCTTGACGACGCTTAATCCAGTCATGCAATAGCACGAAAATGACAAATACCTGTGCACTCGCAGCAATTAAAAATAACACTAACTTGATATAGCTTTCCATTTCTATAACTCCTATGCGTTTGCGAGACTGACAGCCTCTTCTACATTAACACTCACGAGACGGGATACACCAGGCTCATGCATGGTAACCCCCATCAAATGATCCCCCATTTCAATCGCTAATTTATTATGACTGATAAAAATAAACTGCGTTTTTTCTGACATTTTTTTCACTAAGTCACAAAAACGACCGATATTCGCATCATCCAATGGCGCATCCACTTCGTCAAGTAAACAAAAGGGCGCTGGATTCAAATGAAAAATAGAAAATACCAAAGCAATTGCTGTCATGGCTTTCTCACCGCCCGACAGTAAATGAATGGTGCTGTTCCGTTTGCCTGGCGGACACGCCATGATAGTGACACCCGCATCCAGCAAATTCTCACCTTCCAATTGCATCCACGCTTTACCCCCACCAAAAATAGTGGGAAATAATTCCTGAAAATGCATATTCACTTCGTCAAAAGTTTCACGAAAACGTGCACGCGTTTCCTTATCCATTTTGGCAATCGCATTTTCCAACGTCGATAAACCCGCCAATAAATCAGCATGCTGATGGTCTAGATATTCTTTGCGTTCATTGCACGTAGCATATTCATCAATCGCGACCAAATTAATCGGGCCTAAGCGCGCAATACGCCGGCCAACTTGTTCCAATTGTGCATGACACGCCTCAACTGTTGCATCTGCCGGCAATTCTGCTAACACATCTTCTAGCCGAATTTGAATTTCAGCAAATTGTTGAATAATGCCTTCAACGCGAATACGCAAACCTTCACTTTCCACGCGTAAAGCTTGCAGAATATCTCGAATGCGATTGACTTCATTTTCTACTTCATGGCGGGTATTTTCTAATTCACGCATTTCATGGGTACACGCATCGACCGCCATACGCGCAGCATTTAATTCATTTTCAATCAGCATACGTGCGTTTAATGCAGCCGTTAATTCAGTTTCCAGGGTTTCAACCGCAGCCAGCGTTGCCCCATCGCTCTGTAAAGCGGACAAACGCTCTGTCGCTGTTGTCAGTTGTCGCTGCAAATGTGCTTGTGATTGCTGCAAAATTTGTTGGCGCGATTGCGCTGCCTGCAATTGCAACGCAAGATGATGCGCCGCTTCACGTGTTGTATCGGCGGTATGACGTTCAGTTTGCGCGGCTTGACGTACACTATCACGCGCCGCAGTCAATTGATCACGCTGGCGGGTTTGCGTTTCTAATAATGCTAACGCTGCCTGCCACTTTTCGCGCGCGACGGCCAATTCGTTATGTAGCGTTGTCGTTTGCGCCGCAATCGATGCTTGCTCATTGTGTAAGCGCGCGTGACGCGCTGTCAATTCTGCTTGTTGCGCCGCGCGCATTTTCAATTGCGTGCGTATTTCTGCCGCTGCCGTCGTCATTGCATTTAATTGCGCTTGCTGTATATCGCGTTGTTTTTCCAATTGCTCGCGTTGTTGGCGCCCATCGCTGATCGCTGTTTCTAAGGTTTGCAATTCACGCGTCAAGCTTGCCGCATCTTGCACAAGCGTTGCTAATTCTTGTTCACGCTGCAATACACCGGCGGCAGGATTATCTTCCCGTAATACTTTCAACCAGCCAGGCCCCAACCAAATACCGCTACGGGTAATAACGGATTCATGCGCCGCAAGCGTTGCAACAAGTGATTGCGCTTCATCTAAGGTTTCTGCAATATAAATACCCGCAATGAGACTGGCTAATGGCCAATCAGATTGAATAATACTTGTTAACGGTTTCGCGTTAATTTGTGTATCGATTAAGCGCGCCGCATTATTTTTATCGACTAAACATAAACTACCATGCGCAAAAGTATCTGCGCGTTGTAACACATCCGCCAGCGCATCCACACAGACAGCTTGCAAACAAATCCCCAATACTTTTTCAACGACGTCTTCCCAACCCGCCGCCACTTTTAACCCCTTAGCAAGACGCGGCCGCTGATTTAATTGTTGTCCTTCCAACCAGCGCGTCACACGATTGTCACGTTGTCCCAAAGCCGTTTGTTGTAAAGCTTCTAATGAGGCTTGCTGGCCACGTAATTTTTGTAACCGTTCGCGTACGCCATTTGCATCGCGATTACGTTGTTGCTGCGTATGTTCTAGCGTCTGCATTTCATTACGCAATGCGGCAAGTGCTACCGTGTGTTGCTCGACTTCACCGGCCGCTGCATCCACTTTACTTTGTAACGCTGCAAGTACATCCCCTTGCTCACCGCTAGACAATTGGTTAATGTCATCAACAAGACGCGTATCGCGTTCGGCCAGTTGGACTAAACGTTGTTCCAATTGGGTAATACGCGTTTGCTCAACGCGCGCCGTTTCATTCGCTTTCGCCGTTTCGCGACTAAATGTATCCCATTGATTTTGCCATTGCGCAACCGCTGTTTCAGCCGCTATGGCTGCAACTTTAGCTGCTTCAGCCGCTTCAGCCGCTGCGGCACGTTGCGGCAAAAGTTGCTGACAAGAGGCGGTTAATTGTGCGAGATCGGCAACGGCCTCTGTCAATTTTTGTTCGGCGTGCTGACATTCACGTTGCGTTTGATCGAGGTCTGTTTGCCATTGCCGGCGACGTTCACGCGTATGGTGAATATCTTGTTCAATGCGCGTAATGTGATTACCCGCATCATAAAAACGCCGTTGTACGCCTTGAAATGCTTCATTGGTTTCTATTTGACGATCGCGCAATTGTTCGATGGACAGTGATAATGCCGTCGCTTCCGCCTGCTTAGCTTCCAACCCCGTTTCTTGTTGTTGAATTTGTAAAGAATCATCGACGCGTCGTCCATCCAGCTGACGCCATTGTAATGCTAATGATATAGCGCGCAAGGTGCGCTCGTCGCGTTTTAATACTTTAAATTTTTCTGCCGCATCGGATTGACGCTTTAATGTGACCAACTGACGCTCGAGTTCAGTGCGAATATCATCGAGGCGCGCTAAATTTTCACGTGTATGTTGGATCCGCGTTTCCGTTTCACGGCGCCGTTCACGATATTTGGAAATACCAGCGGCTTCTTCTAGATAATTACGCAATTCTTCCGGCTTGGCTTCGATTAAACGTGAAATCATATTTTGGCCAATGATAGAATAACTGCGTGGCCCGAGACCCGTACCCAAAAAAATATCGATGATATCGCGACGCCGACAGCGGCTGCCATTTAAATACCAAGCCGATTCACTATCGCGATTGATCGTGCGACGGATGGAAACTTCAGCATAGTTAGCATATTCGCCACCCAGCTTGCCATCCGTGTTATCAAATATTAACTCGACTGACGCTTGACCCACAGGTTTACGCGCGCTTGAGCCATTAAAAATCACATCGGTGAGCGATTCGCCGCGCAAATATTTGGCGGAGCTTTCGCCCATCACCCAACAAACGGCATCAATGAGATTGGATTTACCGCAACCATTGGGCCCCACAATCGCCACCAAATGGCTTTCAACCGGCACTATGACAGGATCCACAAAGGATTTAAATCCTGCGAGTTTAATCTTTTTCAGCTGCATGCCATCTCCACCCCATCGTCATCAGTCGAAGAGTATATATGAAAGACAGTGGTAGCCTCAACGCCTAGAATCGATTAAGCTATTAATGCGCTCGATTAACCAGGATGAAAAGCCTTATATGGACAACACAGCATTAAAAACATCTGCAACGCTCCCCAGCCTGTGGCGACCCCTACTGGTTACCCTTATCATCTGTGTTATTGCTGCAAGCTTTTTTATGTCGCAGCTGCCTATATTTCCCAATATACCCGACCATACCGTCGAGCTCCTCATCAGTAGCTGCATTACCGTGAGCGCGCTCATCATCGTTTTTTTGATACAATTCGGCCGTCGTCATCGCGCCGAACTCATCACCATGACGGCAAATTTCGAAAAAGAATTATCAGAACGCTTGCAAACTGAAGCCAATCAGCAACAATTAGAAAAAGCCTTATTGCAAGGACAAAAATTACAAGCCATCGGCACGCTAGCAGGCGGTATTGCGCATGACTTCAATAATTTGTTATATGCCATCATGGGCTACGCCGAAATGGCACAGCAAGATTCCGCACCTGATACGACACTGTATAAAAATTTGGGTAAAGTACTGACCGCGGCACGACGTGGCCAAGATTTAGTCGCGCGTATTCTGGCTTTCAGCCGTCGCCAACATCAAGATTTAAAACCCATCCATCTTGGCGAAGCCATTGAAGGTGCGATGGCATTATTAAAACCCACTATTCCGGCCAGTGTTATTATTCATTACAAACCTATTGCCGATGACTATACTATTTTGGGTAATCAAACTCAGCTACATCAAGTCATTGTTAACTTGATAACCAATGCCGTGGATGCGATGGATGGCGAAGGTGACATTACCGTCCAGCTAGACCGTATTGGCGCATCGTCACCTGAAGCACATGGGTTTTCCAAATTAAATGACGCTACGCATTATTATAAAATCAGTCTGATGGATACCGGCCATGGCATGGATGCGGCGACGCGCGAACGTATTTTCGAACCTTTTTTTACGACTAAAGAAGTTGGGCGTGGCACTGGCCTCGGCTTATCGACTGTTCACTCTATTGTTAAAGAGCATATGGGCGAAATCACCGTCAACAGCACACCGGGTAGTGGTGCAACTTTTACTTTATATTTACCTGAATATATGGAGAATACAGATGGCAAACATTCTGCTGGTTGAAGATGATGAATTAGTACGTGATATGTTGGCGCAAATATTGACACGCGCCTCCCACCAGGTGCAAACAGCCAACAATGGTGACGAAGCGACAGAAATGCTTAAAACCAGCAATCCTGACATCATGATTACCGATATCATTATGCCCAAAAAAAGTGGTATCACCTTAATTTCAGAAGTCCGCAATAAACATCCAGACATGGATATCATCGCAATTTCGGGTGGCGGTCGCTTGGATCCGATTGGTTATCTGGATTTATCTGAAACGCTAGGTGCCGCCGTTTCATTTGAAAAACCGATCGATAATTCGGCATTATTGATGGCAATCGAGCTATTGGTACATGGTAAGCAGGAGACATCGTCTTCACGTTAGTCGTAAGAAGCCATAAGCCATATGGCATTGTCATATGGCATGTATCGCCAATAACGCGCGCTTATTGTCATATAGCATGTATCGCCAATGGCGCGCGCTGAGCGTTCGATTGCCAACACACAGACAAACGGTTTTCTAAATAAAAAATTGATATAAATCAACTAGTTAAAAGCCTCAAGATTAAAAAGTATTCGGCAGTTTGCCATTTTTTTGTTAAAAAGCGTGTAAAAAAAAATATATCGACAATACTGGATAAGGAGACAACCCACCGTAGATGCTCAAAAAAGCGCTAAAAGTGAGGATACATTATGACAAGCCATGGCCATGTTATTTTAACGACGCTGAACTTGCTTGCGCTCAGCGCCGCAGCCATACTAACGATCATACAACCCGCAACTAACATACCTGGCATCGCACATTTCTTTATGTTGGCATGGCTGGCCTGGTCTATCGTATTTTGCTTATTGAGTTATCAAAGTTTTATTTGGGGCTATTTGCCGAGTTTGCTTGGCATGATGATCGCCTGGCGCATTGCGTGTATTTATGATGTATCACCCGTCACTTGGCTGTTATTGTGCGGTTTTCTCGCTGCGCTGGTAAATTTTTTCTATTGCGCCCGCCAAACGGGCAATTGGCACGACTGGCAACTTGTCTTTATTCGCCTCTATCTTGGCCTTAATTTTGTACCCCATTTTACTGAAAAATTGTTTGCCGGATCCGCGCCGCATTTAGTGGATGTCCAAGCATTTATCTCCCTGGGCGTCGCGCATGCCGATTTTTTTGTTTGGCTGGCAGGGTTTTGTGAGTTTGGCGCCGCCATTGCGCTATCTTTCGGATTATTCACACGTCTCGGCGCCAGCTTAACAGTGCTATATTTACTCATCGCCACTTTGCTGGGTCATCATTTTATGCTGGGATTTATTTGGGCAAATGTCGGTGGCGGCTGGGAGTTTGCTGTATTATGGATGGTAATGATTGCCTCATTCGCCGTTTGTCGCTCACCACAATTTTCGTTTGATCAATTATTAAAAGAGCGCTTCAATATTCCGGCGCTTATTCGCTGGTGGATGTAGTGGATGAAGTTAGGCTCTGCGCATAAATAACTTTGACAGATTGCGCCCAGCGTGGTGTCAGATATAAGCGTACCGGAAGAAGAAAAATCGCAGGAATACTGAAGTATTTCGAGG
>VFKI01000043.1 GCA_009885665.1 Gammaproteobacteria bacterium | reverse complement strand
TCCATGGAGAATCAATTGTTTTTTGATCGACGATAACCGTGATGTCGTAATGACGCGCTAGCTCGGGTAGCAGTGCCGCACTGTAATCAGCAATACCACTGCGCTCTGGTGGTAAAGGGGATATAAAGGCAAGCTTTAAACGCTGCGCTGGGCGAGCCGGAATTGAGCAATTGTTTTGTTGGTTAGACAGGTGAAGTTTTTCAAATGCCTGCAGCGTACGTTGCGCCGTTATATCCCACGAGAATTTTTGTGCTTGATTAAAGCCGTGTCTTTTTAACTGGGTACGGAAGGCCTCATTTGTCAGTACTTCATTCAACTTCGCAAAAATAGATTTAGGTTGGTGTGGATCAAACAACGCATCCTCGTACCCAATAATTTCGGGGACACAAGATGTGTTTGCACCAATCACTGGCGCACCGCAAGACATAGCCTCAAGCATGGGTAAACCAAATCCTTCGTGCCATGATGGAAAAACAAATAGTGTGCAAGTATTGTAAAGTAGCACAAGGTCGTTTTCTGGCACATAGCCGGTTAAGACTATCTCATCAGTTGCAAGACCATGTTGTTGTGCTAATCTTAAAAGGCGTGCTTTTTTCTCAGGTTGCACGGCGCATACTACGGCAAGTTGATGTTTTTTGCGAATTGAGATTGGAAGTAGTGCGTAAGCCTGTATTAATCCTTCAATATTTTTACGAGTATCAATTCCGCCGGTATACATGATAAAGGGTCGACTTAAGTTGTATTTTTTGCAAATATGGAGATAGGCTTCATTTTTTAGCTTTTCGGAGTTAAGTGGTTGAAAACAGGATTCTGTTGCGGCAGAAATATTCACTACGGCGCTTTCCGGTAGATTTAGCTGCGTAATACCTTCTTGGCGTGATGATTCAGAGATGGCCAGCCATAGATCGCCACGAAGTAGATGGCCAATTTTTCGCTCATACCATTTTTCTGTTTGGGCGTCTTTAAGATAGTAGTCGCGATAAATATAAGGAACAAGATCATAAAGTGTGATAGCCGTAGGGATTCGTTGCGAAAAGCAGCCAATACTGCTGATGATCTCATCGCCGCAGCCTTCAAAGAGACTGGAGATATGAACAATATCGGGTTCAAGTTCGGCGAGAAAAGCTTCACGTATTAATTCGGCGGTCTCTTTGTTGCTTGTGTTTGGCTCATGAGTCAATGCGCATGCATTCCAGGTGCGGATATTTTCCCTTGGTAGTAGTGAAGATAGCTCGCGGCGGATTGATTCGATGCTATCAGTAAGTAGGCCATTTAACGCAATAATGATTTCATGCTTACCTTTGTTGCGGATGAGAGCCTTTGCTAATGAAAGACTGTAACGCCCAATTCCACGTTTAGCGGAGGTGACAGACTGTGCGCCTTGTAAGTCGAGTACGATACGCATGGGTTTATTGTCCATTGTTGCGGCGTTTAATGTTGAGCCTTAGTGTTTGATAAAGTTGAGCCGCTTCTCTGGATAGAATGATATCGTGCGAGTCGGCAGTGGAGGCGGTTGCTTTTTTGTTTTGCGTGTTGTGCAAAAAGTGCTTTGGCTGTAGATATATTTGCATGAGGCGCGCGGCAAGGTGTGGGTATCGCTTGGTAAATGCAAAGGCTTTTGTTTTGAGCGCAGGATTTTTTTTGATGATGTGTATTGTAAATTTTAAGAATGGACGAGCGAGCTGTCGAATGACGTACTTGAGTAACGTGCGTGATGTGGTTAGCAGTTTAAAGCTAAGGTTTCGTAATGCATGGTAGATGTTGCTGGTGCTATAGCGTAGCAATTGAAAGGGTTTTGCATGGCGCCAGCTGCGGCTAGCGTAGATTGTATTCAGTTGGCAGTTTAGGTGGTCAGCTACTTTCCACCAGTGGTGGCTTTCTTCGCGCATTTTTTCCTGTGTGGCCACGTGGTTGTCGCGTTCATTCTGCAGCTGGTTGATCCGATTTTGAGCTTCATTTAATGCGTATAATAGCAGTTGATTTTTTTTGAATACGCGCACGGTCTCGTTGAGCTCTTTCAGTTTTTGATTAAGCTGTTGGCAGTCAGGGCAATGCTGGGCGACATCTGCTAAGGGTTGAGTGGAGGGGGGGGTGTGAGTTGACTGAAGGGGAGGCGGCGCGCTAGTAGCAGCGGGCGAGATACCTTGATTATGTGGCGAAAGCATAGCGTTGCTGTGTATCCATGATAATGTGAGATAACTATTCGTACGGTTAGGTGGTAGATGCCTGTGTTACGCCGCCAAATAGGTTGAAAAGTCGTATACACATGAAAGGCTGGAGTTGCTCTCCCCCCCCCCCTAAAGCATAATGAGCAGACCTTGTGCGGCAAGAGAGAGTTTTTTGCGTAGTCTAAAGCCATAGAAGTAGCAGGTCAATCAGGAGCGTTGATGCTAATCTATTATTTAAAAAATAGCCGTTTATTATACACGGCATCAACCATTTGGGAAACATTTTTTGCTGTCTTCCTGTTTTTCCAGCAATTCCCGCTGAAAATACTAGACAGCCCGTATTGCAGCAGGATTCCTTAATCTAAAATTTTACGGAATTCATTTCTTGAAAACCGTGATAGGCCTGGGCTGACAGACTTAGCGTAGGCCCCTGCTGTTTTTTTTTTCTAAATCATGCCGCGATACCTATGGTTCTGGACGCTAAGTTGTGATATTATCCGCGCCCGGTTATGTTCTTTATTTATAGCAAAAGAGAGGCGCGCTTGAATCGTCTACGTTTTTGGGGTGCATGGTTGTGTTTCTTCTGTGCGACTATGTTAATAGTATGTAAGGTTGCTATAAGTAGTGACTTGCTCTTTCTTAACAGTCTTGCCTCTGACATTTTCCAGGCACATGGTGCTTGGCGAGATTGGAAGCTGACGACTGCGCCTGCTTATGTGCCAGATATGGCGCTGTATTTTTTTGCTTTTACATTTCTGCCATATGTTGGTGCGCGCATTTTTTTTGTGACAGTCTGTCAGGCGTTTATTACGTTGGGGTTATCGCTTTGGTTGGCGCGAAAAATAAAACCGCAGCTATCTACTAGTGCGCGTGTGCTAATTGTGTTGATTGCCGCGCTGGTGTCGCTTGTTGCCGCTAATTCAAATATCTGGCTTTATTTTAATTCGAATAATAATCACATTGCAGCTTTAGTATTTCCGCTATTGATATCAGGTTTTTTGCTCGATTTCCTGGCGCGCCCCCGTAAGTTGCTTGCTATATGGATTATATTAGGGGGTGGAATTGCGACTGCATCCTCTGCTATTGTTGTGATTTGTTTTGTATTACCAGTTATAGTTTCACTTTTGTGCGCTTTTTTCGTTACAAAAATCAGTAAAAAACAATATGGGCAGTATGCCAAGCGAATTCGAATGGCAATATTTGCCATGATTGCGTCACAATTATTTGCTTATGCGCTTAATAAAATGCTTATTTATCATAATACGTTCAATGGGCGCGTTCCGCTTTCTCTTCATTCAATCGATAATTCATGGCATAAATTTATCAAAGCAACTCAGGTGGTTTTTTTGCCGGATAATGTGTTGAGTTTTATGCTTAGCTTGATTGTTTTAGCCGCTTTTATGTTCTTGCTTTATCGCTTGATTGTGAGTATACGATCGCACTTACGTAATAATTATCCGCTTCGACGGTGGGCAAGCGCTTATGCTGCCATTAAGCTATTATTTTCACGAGACTGGCGCTTTGCAAGTGCTGGATTGTTATTGCTTATAGTTGTGCCGCTGAATGTTGCTGGATCAATTTTGTCTGGTGGGTTTGCGGACATTTATGGCTACCGTTATTTTACTTTCCCCATTGCGTTGGCTTTATTGCTGGCAGTTATTTTGTTGG
>VFKI01000111.1 GCA_009885665.1 Gammaproteobacteria bacterium | reverse complement strand
GCCGGATTTCAAGCTACATTCAGACAATGGCGAACAAAGGGTATAATCCGTTGATCGCAATTCAGATGGCTCTCGCCGGAAAATTTATTTGAGGGGTGCGAGCAGTTACGAAAAAACAAAAATGACCGATCAAGAAGTACGGGATGAAGGTAAAGAAAGTGAGGGAAATCCAGAGGTCAAACGTAAAATTCGCAGTACTCAACTACAACGGTTACGTCAACGTTTACAGCAAGCGGTGCCAAAATCGACGGTCGTTATCACTAACCCAACGCACTATGCCGTGGCATTGGCGTACGACAGTCAGCGTGACAATGCGCCGCGCATCATGGCGCGGGGTTGTGATTTGATTGCTCATGAAATTCGTATGTTGGCAGTTGCGAATGCGATTCCTATTTATGAGGCGCCGGTGCTGGCGCGTGCGATTTACCATTCTGGCAAGGTAGGGCGCGAAATTCATCCTGGTTTGTATATGGCAGTGGCGATTGTATTGTCTTATGTGCATCAGTTGAAAAGCTTTCAAGTGGGTGTGGGTGCCGCGCCGGTGCCTGTTTATGAATTTGATATTCCAACAGAGCTGATTTTCAAGGAATAACTACGCATACGCCTACGCGGGCAAAGCCCGCGCTTAACGGCGCCAAAGGGGGAGAATCGCGATGCTCCCCCTTTGGAAACCCCCATCGCGTAAAGTCTGCTGAGAGAGTGAGCAGTTATCTTCAAGGAATAACGATGCCTGATATTAGAGCGTTTTTACGGTTAGCCAATTTGCGCAAATTACATTTTGGCGTATTAATTTTGGTTCTTGTCATGTTGATGATGACCATTCTGCCGTTGCCAACTTTTTTATTGGATTTATTTTTTACTTCAAATATTACACTTTCATTGATTGTGTTGATGGTGTGTATTTATGTGATACGACCGTTGGAATTCAGCATTTTTCCAACTGTTTTGTTATTGACAACTTTGTTGCGTCTCACGCTGAATATTGCTTCAACGCGTGTGGTGCTGTTGCACGGTCATACGGGCACCAGTGCAGCCGGTCAAGTGATACGTGCCTTTGGCGAAGTGGTGATTGGCGGCAATTTTGTAGTGGGTATGATTGTCTTTTCAATTTTAATGATTATTAATTTTGTGGTTGTCACCAAGGGTGCAGGACGTATTTCTGAAGTCAGCGCACGTTTCACCTTGGATGCGATGCCGGGCAAACAAATGTCGATTGATGCTGATTTAAGTGCTGGCCTCATTACCCAAGAAGAAGCCAAGCGCCGGCGTTTTGAAGTGATGCATGAAGCAGATTTTTATGGCTCGATGGATGGTGCCAGTAAATTTGTGCGTGGTGACGCCGTTGCGGGTTTTTTGATTTTATTTATCAATTTGGTTGGTGGTATTGTCATTGGTGTTTTTCAGCATGGCATGTCTTTTTCTGTTGCTGTCAAAGATTTTTCCATTCTGACAATTGGTGATGGTCTCGTTGCGCAAATTCCTTCGTTATTGATGTCGATTTCTGCTGCCATCATGGTCACGCGGGTGAGCAATGAGGAGGATATCCGGCAACAAACGTTAACCCAAGTATTTGGTAATCCTAAGCCTATGGGGGTTGCTGCGGCAGCACTCTTTATTTTAGGTTTAGTGCCTAAAATGCCTCACATTCCGTTTATCTCTTTATCTTTTGTCGTGATGGGCTTGGTATGGTTTGTCAGAAAATCAGCAGAAACAAAGCTGGAAAGTGATGTAAAAGAGCAGAATAAATTAGCGCCACGCGCGGGCGCCGACAGTCCCGAACCAGACTGGGATGAAGTCGTGAGCACGGATCGTGTTGCACTCGAAATCGGTTATGGCTTGGTTAGCTTGATTGGCATGGAGCGGGATGGTTTATTGATCAGCCGTATTAAAGGCATTCGCAAGAAAATTTCGCATGAATTGGGATTTTTGGTTCCGACGATTCATGTGCGGGATAATTTAAATTTGCCCGCTAATCGCTATCGTATTTATCTAAAGGGTGTGGTGATTTCTGAATCAGAAGCACATCCCGATAGATCATTGGCGATTAATCCCGGCCATATAAAAGAAAAATTAAGCGGTATTCCGTGTCGTGATCCTGCTTTTGATTTAGATGCATTTTGGATTTTGCCGAGCGAACAAGAAGCGGCACAACGTCTCGGTTTCACTGTTGTGGATGCCAGCACGGTGATTGCGACGCATTTAAATCAAGTCATACGCAGTAATGCCAGTCATTTATTAGGCTATGACGAAGTGCAGCAAATTTTAAATCGCCTCACACGCGTAACACCAAAATTGGTGGAAGCATTGACGGCGGGTGCGCAAGGTGTGCCGTTGCATGCAATTGTCACTGTTTTACAGCGGTTATTGCAATCAAATGTGCCGATCATTGATATGCGCACGGTTGCGGAAAGAATGATTGTGGGTTGGGCTAAATCAAAAGATATAGACACATTGGTGGAAAGTGTCCGTGTGGCCATTCGACAATTAATCGTTTATAGCTTATGCGGTAATGACAAACAAGTGCCGGTCGCGGTATTTAATCCAGAGTTGGCACAGATATTGCATAAATCTATACAACAGAAGCAAGAAATGGGAGAACGTATGATAGTACTAGAGCCAACTTTGACTGAACGGATATATAGCAAGTTGCTCGAGTACGTACATAAATGCGAAGTGGATGCCATGCCCGCTATCATGCTGGTGGCAGATGAGATGCGCGGATTATTGGAGAAATTATTTTCGCCGGGGATTCCAACGCTTCACTTTCTTTCTCACAACGAGGTGCCAGACGATAGACAGTTAAATGTACTGGCGAAGATTGGCTAATCATGGGGCATGCAGGCTTATGAAACTCTATCGTTTTTTTGCAGAAAATTCACATGACGCGATGCAGCGTGTCACAACTGTGTTGGGTGCAGGCGCCGCTATTTATGTCACCCGGCGTGTTGAAAAAGGCGTCGAAGTGCTGGCTGCAGCGGAGGAAGGTCGTGCGCTAGGATTACATTATGATGTGGTCAGTGAAGTCAATGTGGTTGACGCGGATGACGCTATTTCATTAGATAAATTAAATTTGCGCTTGCAATTATTTAATGAGAATCTTAATCAAATGATGGCATCTTTGATGAAAATAAATCCTAAGTTGCAACCGAAGCTGCAAGTAACGCTGCGACCGAAAAAGCAAGTGAAGTTGCGGCAATGGCCACGCATGCTACGCATGCGGACACTGCTGGCGACCCTGTTTGGCAAGAAAGTAAATAACAATTCGCGCATCCCCGTTTTATGACGGTAACCTGAGGAAATATCCATGCGGATCATATCAGTCACCGGTGGTAAGGGGGGTATTGGTAAGACAACACTTGCTGTTAATCTTGCCATCCGTTTTGCCCGTCAAAATAAAAAAGTCTTGTTATTTGATACAGACTTGGGTTTAGCCAATGTCGATGTATTATTGGGTTTGGCGCCACGCAGAACCGTGCAAGATGTATTGGCCGGTCATTGCCGACTTGCCGAAGCTTGCGTGCAAGGGCCGCATGGCTTGCGGATTGTGCCGGCTGCATCGGGTATCCAAGCGATGGCAGAACTCGCGCCAGGGGACGCCGCGCGTTTGATTCATGAATTTTCTACGTTGACCGATGAAATTGATATTATGTTGATTGATACGGCGGCGGGTATTTCTAATCAAGTGATGGATTTTACCCATGCGACACAGGATGTATTAGTTGTCCTGTGTAATGATCCCGCATCCTTGATGGATAGTTATGCGGTGATTAAAATTTTATATCAAAAATATGGCCGTAAGCGTTTTGGCGTGTTGGTGAATAAAGTGAAGCACGCGCATGAAGGGTTTGATGTGTTTGGGCGCTTTCAACAAGCCACCGCACGTTTCTTGCCAGTGAGCATGCATTATATGGGTGCGATTCCTCAAGATGATTGTATTGCCTTAGCAGCGCGTGAACGCATTCCTTTTGTCGATTCTTATCATGATTCTGCTGCGGCAAAAGCGATTGGGCAATTGTGTGTTGCCTTGGAGGGTTGGAGTGCAGAGGCGCCCTTGCAAGGGGGTTTGCAATTTTTCTTTGAGCGTTTAGTGAATCCGCTTCATTCGGTTGCGCATCGTTTAATGCCGGTAACTGAAAGTGTTGGGGGTTGATATGCCGCATGATTTGTCTGCTTATAGCCAAACACAACCATTGGGGACAGGCGCTGATTTGGAAGCATTTGTGCTGCAGCATAAACAATTAGTGCGCAAGATTGCGTTACATATAAAACGTAAGCTGCCAATGCATATCGCGTTAGATGATTTATTGCAATCAGGGTTAGTTGGCTTGCTTGAAGCGCGGCAGCAATACCGTGCCGATGGCGGTAGCAGTTTTGAAACATGGGCGTCTATTCGTATCCGTGGCGCAATTATTGATGCATTGCGCCGTAACTCATGGTTGACGCGTGACGCATCACATAATATGCGATTGATTACAGATGCCATTCATGTTATTGAACAGCGACAAGCTGCGCCAGCTAATGCAAACAGTATTGCCAGTGAACTAGGTGTATCAGTCGATAAATATTATCAAATGGCACAAGATAGCGGTCGGTGTCATGTGATGTGTCTGGATGATTTAACGGCTGACCAAACGCCAGAAGCGCAGGCAGTTTATAATCCTGAAAATATAGTGCATGATGAAAATTTAAAAGCGCAAGTTAAACGTTTGTTGCCAAAATTACCAGAGCGTGAACAATTACTTTTATCCTTATATTATGTGGATGAGTTTACATTTAAGCAAATTGCGGAAATTCTTGAAGTCACAGAAGCGCGTATCAGTCAATTGCATCGACAAGCAGTGGCGCGCTTGCGTGAATTATTATTTAAAAAACCAAGTGAAATTAATTTTCATCCTGTGGCCGTAGGGTGTGCATAGCTTCTCAGAAAACTTTTTGACTTTTCGCAATGACAGATTTTTTTATTTTTATTTATCGTAACTATTCAGATGGCTACTCGGGCAAATAGCTCGCCGGCGTCACGCCACTTAAGGGGGAGAATCGCGATTCTCCCCCTTAAGAATCCCCCATCGCGTAAAGTCAGGT
>VFKI01000044.1 GCA_009885665.1 Gammaproteobacteria bacterium | reverse complement strand
GAGGCCAGGTGAAACCTGACTTTACGCGATGGGGGATTCTTAAGGGGGAGAATCGCGATTCTCCCCCTTAAGTGGCGTGACGCCGGCGAGCTATTTGCCCGAGTAGCCATCTGAATGGTTACGTTAAATCGTAAGTATCTACTTCAAAGAACAAAAAGCCTCTTTGATAATACGGATTAACCACCGAGCTTACGGCGCCGTCACCTTAGCGGGCGCGGGCTGAAGTGAATGACGCTGGCAATCCGCGCGGTCTTGTGGTAGAAAGTGCTCAGTAAAAATCAGTGGCATGCGATATCTTTTGCGCATTCCTCACTTCACGTCCGGAGCCTGTTTCCCATGTCTCAGCCTGTCTCAGCTCATCCTTATCTTCATGGTCGCCGCGGTTGGCTCGTTGTATTGGCGGCATCGCTCTACTTTTTTTATGAATTCATCCAAATGAATTTTTTTAATGGTATGAGTTCGCAGCTGATGCATGATTTTCAGCTTGATGCGCCGCAGCTGGGCAGTTTGGCCGGGATGTATTTTTTTGGCAATTTATTGATGCTGTTTCCGGCGGGCTTATTGATTGATCGTTTGTCGACGCGTCGTCTTTTGCTGATGGCAACCACGATCTGTACGCTCGGCACGTTTACTTTTGCGCATGCGCATACTTATTTCATTGCCGCAGGCGCGCGCTTTGTGGTGGGAATGGGCGCAGCATTCTGTTTTCTTTCTTGCATTCGCGTGGCATCGCGCTGGTTTCCACCGGAAAAAATGGCGTTAGTAACCGGTGCCATTGTGACGATGGCGATGTTGGGCGGCATGGTGGCGCAATCGCCCATGGCTACGTTAACGCAATGGATGGGTTGGCGTGGTGCGGTAACTGTTGATGCTGCTTTGGGCATATTAATCATTATTTTGATTGCTGTTTATGTTCAAGATCGTCCGCCCAATAGTCAGGCGCGTGTTGAAGCGGATAAGGCGCATTTACAGGCATTGGGTTTTTGGCGTGCCTTAGGCGCGGTATGGTTTAACCCGCAAAACTGGTTGGGGGGGCTGTATACTGCGTTCATGAATTTGCCAGTGTTTTTATTGGGCGCGTTATGGGGAATGAGTTACTTGGTGCAAGTGCATCATCTGACCCAGGATCAGTCTTCTTTTGCCAATACCTTATTATTTGTCGGCATCATTTTTGGTTCACCGGCATATGGTTGGTTGTCGGATCATCTGGGTCGCCGCATATTGCCCATGGTGTTCGGCGCAATTTTATCCTTTATCACGATGCTGATATTGATGTATACGCCAGGCGTGAGCGTTACCACAGTTTATGTCTTATTTTTCCTTGTCGGCTTCCTGACCAGCTCCCAAGTGTTGACCTATCCTTTGCTGGCTGAATTAAATCCGCCATCACTGACCAGTTCTGCCATCAGTATTGATTCTATGATGATTATGGCCAGCGGTTTTGTGGGCCAGCCTTTTTTTGGTTGGGTCATGAAGCAAACGGCCAGCGGTCAAGTTGTTAATGGCGTGCCAGTGTATTCTGCCGCTGATTTCATGCATGCTATGTGGATTATGCCGATTGCTTTTATACTGAGCTTGGCGATCACTTGGTTTTTCCGTGAAAGTTATTGCAAGGCGCAAGCTTAACAAGGAAACCGATCCAATGCCACGTGCCTTTATTATTTTACTGGATTCATTCGGGATTGGTGCCACTGCCGATGCGGATCGATATGGTGATGTCGGTGCCGATACGTTCCGTCATATTGCCGAATGGTGTGCGGCGGGGCGTGCGGATCGTGATGGCGTGCGGCGCGGTTCGCTGCATATTCCCAATCTGGTGGGTTTAGGCTTGAATGCGGCAGCGACGATCAGTGGTGGCGCCCCCGTTGCTGATTTGCCGACAGAGGTGTTGATTACCGGTCGCTATGGCTGTGCGGCAGAATTGAGTCATGGCAAAGATACGCCGAGTGGTCATTGGGAAATGGCGGGTGTGCCCGTATTATTTGATTGGGGATATTTTGCGCCAAGCTATCCCAGTTTTCCTGAAAAATTAGTGGATGCATTTGTTAAGCGTAATCAATTGCCAGGCATACTTGGCAATAAACATGCATCCGGCACAGACATCATTAAAGAATTGGGTGAGCTGCATCAACAGACCGGCAAGCCGATTGTGTATACGTCGGGTGACAGCGTATTTCAAATTGCAGTGCATGAAGAAACGTTTGGTTTGGAACGTTTATATCAAGTTTGTCTTGATGCGCGTGAGCTCGTCAATGAATATAATATTGGTCGAGTCATTGCGCGGCCGTTTTTAGGTGCGCCAGGTCAATATTATCGTACGGGCAATCGCCGTGATTATTCCATTCCACCACCCGCACCCACTTTGTTGGATGATATTGTTGCGGCGGGTGGCGAAGTGATTGCGATTGGCAAAGTTGCCGATATTTATGCGCATCGCGGCATTTCAAAATATATCAAAGCGGATGGCAATGCGGCATTATTCGATGCATTTATGCAAGCGGCGCAGACGGCCGCTGACCGCAGCCTGACATTTGTGAATCTTGTCGATTTTGATATGGTCTATGGCCATCGTCGCGATGTGGCGGGCTATGCGCATGCGCTGGAGCAATTTGATACGCGTTTGCCTGATTTTATCAAGCAAATGCGCGCCGGTGATTTGGCGTTGATTACCGCAGATCATGGCTGTGATCCAACGTGGCCGGGTTCTGATCATACGCGTGAGCATGTGCCGGTGCTTGCATTTGGCCCGGGTGTAACGCCCGGATCCATGGGTAAGCGCGACACGTTTGCTGATATGGGGCAGACGTTGGCGGCGCATTTGGGTTTGGCGCCATTGAAAGTCGGTAAAGCGTTTTTATGATCTATTACAAAAGATGTAACAGATCACCCCACCCCTGCTAATGTCTCCCTCCCCGGAGCGCGCTCTTTGCGCTAGCGGGGTGGCGCGCAGCGCCGGGAGGGGATTGTGTTAT
>VFKI01000080.1 GCA_009885665.1 Gammaproteobacteria bacterium | reverse complement strand
TCAGCCTCTGACGTCGCACGCGCGCATTTTAACGGTGCGGCATACCAGGCGTCGACGCAATCCTTGATCGTCGCTAGCACGCCGACAATGTCCTTATCCGCTAACATCGAAAATACCGCATACGTTTTACCCGCCACGGGATGTTGACGTAAAACCTCTGCCAACACGCTCACTGCGGCCGGATTATGGGATACATCGCGAATATGCTCGACTGCGCCGGCAATACGTTCAATACGGCCTGGCAGCTGTAAAGTTTGCATAGCAACACGTATTGCCGTTTCGGTTACCGGTAAGCGTGGCTGTAACACTTGGATTACTTGTAGCGCCGTGGCGATATTTTGCGGTAATAACGGCGAGAACGGTAAGTTTTTACAATTAAAATCGCGATCGCGTATCGCCATCGATACGCCTAAATCTCGCACATACGCCAGCAAAGTGGCCGGCGGATCATTATCGCCGCACACTGCGGGTCGCCCCGCGCGCAAAATGCCGGCTTTTTCTAGCGCAATTTTTTCACGGGTATCGCCCAGGCGGTCCATATGATCGAGGGCAATTGACGTAATCACCGCAACATCCGCATCGACAATATTCACCGCATCCAATCGCCCGCCTAAACCCACTTCGAGGATCATGATATCTAGCTGGGCTGCGCGAAAAATCAATAAAGCTGCGAGGGTATTAAATTCAAATTGGGTCAGCGCGACCTCAGCCCTTACGGCTTCAATCTGGCTAAACGCCGTGATTAAAGCCGCATCATCGACCGGTTTACCCATCACACAAATCAATTCATTGAAACGATAGAGCCATGGCGAAGTGAATGCCCCTACCCGATAACCGGCCGCCAGCCATATTTGTTGCAACGCGGCGACGGTTGAACCCTTGCCATTAGTGCCGGCGACTGTCACCACCGGCGTCGTAACGGGTAATAAGCCCAATTTTTTTGCGATGACACCGACGCGTGTTAAGCCGAGGTCTATGGTTAGCCTATGTTGGCTGTGGATATGTATCAACCATTGGTCAAGTGTCATACAGCCATTCCTGTTGAAAAAGTCGGTATTGTCTGTGTAAATGTAGGGGAAAACAATTGGTGGGCTATTTTATCCACCACTGTCCACCGTGAGTACAGGGTGATTACAACGATTATCCACATGGTTGTTTTCCTGTATCCTATTGTATAATAATAAAAAATACGTACTACCCACACAAAATCCACTCCCTATAAAGCATAAAAGCAAGTAAAGAACTTAAAAGATTAGATTAAATAAGCAAAGCGCTTTTTAACGCGAAGTTGCGTCTCGTAAGAAACCATCCGATAAAAAAAGCGGTTAAACCCGCGATAACTCGCCTCAAAAAAATATAGCGTAGGGGAACTGAATACGTAACAAACGACATGAGATGAGCATCAGAGGAGATACGCCTCAAAATCATAACCTTTTATCAATTGACTTTTTCAACCACATCGCCTAACATCCACCCCCTTATCTAATTCTTGTCACTTGTATTGGAACGTCACCATGAAAAGAACTTTTCAACCTAGCGTAATCAAACGCAAACGCAAACACGGTTTTCGTGCCCGTATGGCAACTGCGGATGGTCGCAAAATCTTAGCAAGACGTCGTGCAAAAGGTCGTAAAGAATTGATCAGGGATTAATCCTTTGCCAGCGGCGGGTTTTAGCAAACAAAAACGACTGGTCACGCAAACTGATTTTCAAACGGTTTTTGCTAAACCAAACCGCACTGGGTCTAAAAATTTACTTGCGCTATGGCACGTCAATATTTTTTCGCATGCGCGGATCGGTATTGTGACCAGTAAGCGCGTTGCAAAGCTTGCCGTGACGCGTAATCACATTCGCCGTGTGTTGCGAGAAAGTTTTCGGCATAGCCAAGATAACCTGGGCGCAATTGATATAGTGCTGATTACACGTCAGCAATGTGCCAGTTTAAGCGCGATTGAATTACGTAAAGAGGCTGATAGCTTGTGGAAAAGGGTCTCAACTTCTGTAAAAAAATCCCAATCTATCTGATTAAGGCTTATCGTTATTGCCTCTCTCCCCTGCTCGGCAATTGTTGCCGTTTTTATCCTACCTGTTCCGCCTATGCTATCGAAGCAATTGCTACCCATGGTGTTTGGCGGGGTTTTTATTTAACCCTCAAACGATTGGCGCGTTGTCAGCCTTTTAGTGCGGGCGGTTATCATCCAGTGCCTGGAGTTAGACCGACATGTCCGGAAAAATAATTGATGCATTCCGTATTGCCATTTATGTTGTATTGATTGGCCTTATTGTTGTTTTATTTCAAATGTGGGATCACGAACATCCTTCCAGTGTTGTTCCGGGTAGTGATGTAACGGCGACAAAAGTCGCAGCCGATACGCAATCAAATAACAATACGCTTGCGCCGCCTTTTTCTTATGCAAAACCGTCAGCGACAGCGGCCAAACCTGCTGGTGAGATAACGCAGCATGCCTTTATTGAAGTCACGACTGATTTAATGCATGTTACCATCGATCCTAAAGGGGGGAATATTGTTGGCCTTGAATTATTAAAATATGCCACGCGCTTGCATGCTAAAACCCCTTTTATTTTAATGAATAATCATGCTGCGACACGCTATATTGCGCAAAGCGGCTTTTATGGTAAAGATGCGCCGGATACGGCACAATCCGAAGCGCTTTATACACCTGAACAAACACTTTATCATTTGCAACCTAATCAAAATAAGCTTGAAGTACGTATGCATTGGCGTAATGCGAATGGTGTACGCTTCACTAAAACCTTTGTTTTTGAACGTGATCATTATGTCGTAAATGTTGATTATGCCATTGATAACCAATCACCAAACACATTTAATGGTAACTTGTATTTACAATTATTACGTAAGAATACGCCACCCACCAGTAAAAAAGGCTTAATGGGTTTTGCAACCTATTTCGGTGCGGCGATTTCCAGTCCGGAAAAAGCCTATGAAAAAATAAAATTTAACGACATGGAAAAAACGCCATTGGATCGTACGATTCAAGGCGGTTGGGCGGCAATGGTGCAGCATTATTTTGTGGGTGCGTGGGTGCCGGCAGCAAATACTTCATCGCGTTATTTTTCACATGTTACGCCAGAGGGTATGTATAGCATTGGCGCATTTGGTCCAGATATCAGTGTTGCTGCGGGTCAAACTGTGCAAGTGGCGGCTAAATTTTATGCAGGCCCTGCTACGGCGGATCGCCTCGAAGCCGTTGCGCCACATTTACAGTTGACGATTGATTATGGTTGGCTATGGTTTATTTCAGGCATTATTTTTTGGCTAATGCAAAAGATTTATACGGTAGTGGGCAATTGGGGATGGTCGATTGTACTTGTGACCCTGCTGATCAAATTAGTCTTTTATCATTTGTCTGCCAAAGGCTATCGTTCAATGGCGATGCTGAAAAAATTGCAGCCGCGCATTAATGCATTGCGGGAACAATACAGTGATGATAAACAAAAACTAACGCAAGCAACCATGGAGCTGTACCGTAAAGAAAAAGTCAATCCTATGGGCGGATGTTTGCCAATTTTGGTGCAAATTCCAGTATTTATTGCGCTATATTGGGTATTAGTGGAAAGTGTGCAATTGCGTCAGGCGCCGTTTATTTTTTGGATTCAAGATTTATCGGCCGCGGATCCGTATTATATTTTGCCGGTTTTAATGGGGATTTCGATGTTTTTGCAACAACGTATGAATCCACCACCGGCCGATCCAACCCAAGCAAAATTGATGATGTTAATGCCGGTTGTTTTTACTTTTATGTTTGCACGTTTTCCGGCGGGCTTGATGTTGTACTGGGTCGTTAACAATACCCTATCAGCGGCGCAACAATGGTTTATCATGCATCATATTGAAAAAGCGGAACGCAAAGAAAGTTTGCGCGTCATTAAAGGCGGCAAGACGAGTATATGAATCAAGTCGACACCATCGTCGCCGCAGCAACACCCGCGGGTCGCGGTGGTGTCGCGATCGTACGTGTGTCAGGACCTGCGGTTGCGACTATTGCGCAACAGATTATTAAAAAAAAACTGCGTGTTCGTGAAGCAACATTCACAGATTTTTATGCGATTGAGGGTGAAATACTGGATCAAGGTATTGCGCTCTATTTTGCTGCACCCCATTCTTTTACGGGCGAAGACGTACTTGAATTACAAGGTCATGGCAGTCCAGCGGTGGTGGCGGCGTTAATTGAAGCTATTATGATGGCCGGCGCGCGTCCGGCACGTGCGGGTGAATTTTCAGAGCGCGCGTTTTTAAATGGCAAAATGGATTTAGTCCAAGCCGAAGCGGTGGCAGATTTAATTGATGCGGCTTCGCGCACTGCTGCGCGTTATGCCATGCGTTCGCTGCAAGGTGTTTTTTCTGAAAAAATTCATGAAGTCGTGAATGCGCTGATTCAATTACGCACATTTATTGAAGCAGAAATTGATTTTAGTGATGAAGAAATTGATTTTTTACAAGGGTCGCATGTTATTACGCGTGTGAGTGAACTACAACAACAATTACAGACAATTATCGCAAACGCACAACAAGGTCATTTATTACGCGAAGGCATTACCGTCGTGTTGACCGGTGCACCGAATGTGGGTAAATCCAGTTTATTGAATCGATTATCGGGGCGTGAAAGCGCGATTGTCACGGATATTCCGGGTACGACGCGTGATGTATTACGTGAAATGATTAATATTAAGGGTATGCCGGTACATGTCATTGATACGGCGGGTTTGCGCGAGAGTCATGATCCGATAGAGCAAGAAGGGATACGTCGTGCGTATCAAGCGATTGCACATGCGGATGTTGTATTGGCGATGCAGCTGGCAGGCGCGTCTAATCAAGCGGTGCACGGGGATTGGCCGGCTACAGCGACGGTGATTTATGTAGAAAATAAAATTGATTTGCTTGCTAGCGTACCACACGTTAAAAAAAATCAGGATACCATCGTGATCGCTTTATCGGCGCGAACCGGTGAGGGTATTGATCTATTAAAAACGGAAATTGCGCGTGCGGTGCATTTACAACCGGCAGGCGAAGGTATTTTTTCGGCGCGACGTCGGCATTTAGATGCATTGGCACGCGCGGCAGAATTTTTACAGGCAGCAGCGGCGCAAACACGTCAATTGCATGCGCTGGATTTATTGGCGGAAGAGTTACGGTTGGCGCAACACGCTTTAGGTGAAATCACTGGTGAAGTGACATCGGATGATTTATTGGGTGAGATTTTTTCGAGTTTTTGTATTGGCAAATAGTTAATGATTTATTGGGTGAGATTTTTTCGAGCTTTTGTATTGGCAAATAGTTACGGCGCGCTTAATGGGCAATATTAAAAGCGCGGTAACTATTCAGATGGAGCTGCATTTTGCAGAGAGCGGCCAGATTTAAGCTATTTCGCCCAACGTGGATATATCGCCGTCAGCGTCACTTGTTTCAACACATGTCCTTTTATCGCGGCATTGATTTTTTCGCCATCGATATTTTTACCGGGTGGTAAGATTGTATCGAGTGCATAAAATGTAAAAATATAATGATGCACCGTGCCATGCGGTGGACATGGACCCATATAACCTGCCTTGCCTGTGCTATTTACACCAAATTGTGCATTTGCCGGTAATTTGTCGACGCCTT
Organism: Gammaproteobacteria bacterium; assembly: GCA_009885665.1. GTDB lineage: Bacteria > Pseudomonadota > Gammaproteobacteria > DSM-16500 > DSM-16500 > VFKI01. The sequence continues at coordinate 430 of VFKI01000080.1, read as the reverse complement.
CAGTTAATTCCTTGGTGTTAGCCGGAATATTGTAAACGATCCAATGATAAAAAATGCCTTTAGGTGCGTCAGGGTCGGTCAATGTTACCGCAAAGGATTTTGTTTTAGCGGGTGGATGGACCCAACTCAATTGCGGCGAAATATTTTTACTATCGCACGTGTAGAGAACAGGAATGGGGCCTTGATCCAAAAAAGCGGTGGTGGTAATGGCAAAATCATCTGCCATGGCGGGTGCGGCAATGAGGCAGCCCGCAGTGGTGAGTAAGGATAAGATAAGGCGGCGCATGGTTAATCCTCCGTGGAATAGCATTGATGGAACCATTCTAGCGTGTCGGTGCAATTTTGCCCAGCAGTCTGTATTTTTTGTAACTATTCAGATGGCTAGTCGGGCAAATAGCTCGTCCGCCTGACGCCACCAAAGGGGGAGAAT
>VFKI01000028.1 GCA_009885665.1 Gammaproteobacteria bacterium | reverse complement strand
GAAAAATCGCAGGAATACTGAAGTATTTCGAGGTTTTTCGACTGAGGAACGTTTATAGATGATGCCATGATGGGATGCAAGGTGCAAAAGTTATTTATGCGCAGAGCCTTAGTACAATGACTGCTTTGGCAATTTTTGGAAGCTCACTTCAACACGGTTATTAATGCCGGCTGTATCCGCCATACCCATACGCACCACCGGATGCGCACGACCATATCCTGCAGCGTAAATCAAGCGACTATCCACGCCGAGCTGCCATAAATATTTCATCACGCTATCTGCTTGATGCTGCGTACGCGCCAAATTATGCGGCTCAGAACCGACATCTGTATCATTCGCAAAAGCAGCAATACGCACCGCGCGATTCGGCGCATGGCCAATCAATTGCGCCACCAATTTAAGCGTTTCCATCGCCCCCGGCCGCAATACGGCCGAGCCATGCGCAAACAAACGCTCTGAAGGTAGAACAATGCGAATGTGATCGCCCAACACCATCACGGTACTGCCACGATTTTTTAATTTATCAATCGCCGTGGTTTGCTGGCTAAATGCTGAGCCCACTGCTGCACCCAGCGCTGTTCCGCCGATCAAGCCAGGCGCCCAACCGACCCCTGTCGTTGCACCGATCGCCGTACCTGCCAGCGCACCCACCGCTGCGCCGCGTGTCGTTTGCGTAGAATCATTCCAACTATCACTGACACTGCTTTGGGCAATGTTATGACCGGCTGCATCCGTCCCTTCATATAATGCCTGTACATTACCTGATGCACCGCGCGAAAAATTTGATGATGCACAGCCAGCCAAATTGACCAAGCCACACACCAACATTACACCGATCCCAATCAATTTCATGATTTCTTTTCCTTGCTTATCAAACTCTGCAAATAATCGTTCACTTGATTGATGGCCGCCACCACCTCCGCAACGGGTAAAAAAGCCTGTTGGTAAGGCGGCGGATAATCTGTTGCTGTCTGCAAATCTTTTATCAATTCACGGGCAATATTGGCAGCGGATGACCCGCCACGCCCTAATGTCCGCTCCAATAATTCAGCACGATCACGAATGAATGCGCGATCTAATAACGGTTGGCTAAATTCAGTAATTTGGCTCATGCCGACCAGTGCGCTCACCCGTTCATCCGCGGTCATCTTTCTAAAGATGCCGACGCGCACTTCATCCTCATCTTCTTCAACCACCGCAGCTTCGGCAGCGATTTCATCCGGATGACGACTCGATTGCAGCGCCAACAATGCGGCCACAGCACGCTCAATTGTATTCGTTTCGCTACTTTCCATCAAACTGCGCGCCACGGTCGTAATGGCGTTACCTTCATCATGCGGCATCTGCATGATAATATCTGTGCCACGCAACACTTCACTGAATTGTTGTAAACGTGTTTCCATATCCAACAGCGTACGCCCCACCGGCGGCTCAACTTTCAGGAATTGATTCAGCCGCATGCGCTCTACTGGCGGTGGATTGGCAAAGAAAAAGCGCGCGCGAACAATTTTTGATTTAAAAAAGATGTGTGCTTCGCCCGAAGCTTGTTCTTTTAAATCGAGTAAATCAATCCGCGCGCGTTTTTCTGACGAAGCACTGCGTGCATCCAGATAACTATTCATGACACTTTGTGCGTTAGTCTGAAATGAATCCACCTTAGTCACATAACTTTCACCGGCGGTTTTATTGAAGAAATCCCAAGTTTCGACAGGATCTTCTAATTTCATACAAATTTTAATATTCGTATTCGCGCCGATAGAGGCAGCTTCTTCTTTGGATGCTTTTTGAAAAGCAGGTAAATCTTGTCCGGCAAAAATAACCGAAAACCCTAATGAACGTGCTTGCGCGGGCACCACGGCAAAACCTTTTACCGCATAATAGCCATATTCATCCAGAATACACATATAAGGTGTCGGTGAATTGGTGGGTTTACGCGTGATCACTTCACGATAGGTGCCTTCGACCGAGTCGCCCAAGCCTGCCGCCATCATGGCCTTCAATGACGCAATAATAATTTTACCCAAGTTAGATAATTCATCGGGCGCTTTTTCCAAAGCGGGCAACAACACCACTAAAATACGACGATTCAAGACCACGTCTTTTAAATCCACTTCTGCAAGATTGGTACGGATGATATGGCCGTACGTATCGGCCAAGGTACCAAACACACGCGTCAGCTGCATAGTGATAAAACCATGCTGCTCAAAAACCTGCCCGCTTTGCTTGCCTTTCTTGGAACGTTCAAAACCTGGCAACGTGCCAAGATAATTATTGATAGGCTCGAGAATAACCGGTGGCGCATCCGCCATACTGACCGGTTCTTGATTATCGCGGATGAACATTTTGTCGATGCCCATCGCTTCCAATCGCGTCAAGTCAAAATAATTACGAATGGAATTGGCATCCAGCAGAATTTTGCCTTGATCGCGCATATAAACCAATACTTTCATCAAAGCTTCGACAAACACCATGGCACGGCCTTTCCACATATCGCCATCGCCACCCTGCTGCGCATCGCCCATCAGGCTGATCACCAACTGCGACAACATGCTGGATGATCCAGTACAAAACGGATTCATGGTGTTAGACAAACGCTTTTCTTGTGCGCCGATAATATCGCGCGCGCCGGTCATGAAGTTGATCAATAATAAATCATCTTCGCGCCCCATGGAGCGTGTCATCGAAAATACTTTAGCGAACAAGCTGTTGTCGCCCTTACCATCGACATATAAAAAGCCGCTGCCTTGCACCAACGCATTAAAAGAGATCGACGCCAACGCTTCTGTTTTACCTGAACCGGTTGAACCAAAGATGAGTACGTGGGTACGCATGTCATCATTGTTAAACCATAATTCTTCACCGGTCGTTTTCTTGTTACCAAAGAAGCAAATGCCGCGCGCTTTTTGCGGTTTATTGTTGCCAGGCGAGCGATCATTATAATCTAATGCGCGCGACCGTTGCGGCATACGAAAAGGCAGCTTGAAATCGCGCGTAATGGCATAAATAAACGCGCCAAAAGCAATCAAAAAGACAAACTCGGTTACCGCCGCCAGCAAATACACCGCGATCGAACAGCCTGCCAACAGGGCGGCACTATTGACGGGATCCTTGAAGAAATCAACAATTTTCATGCCGAGCGTACGGGTGTCACGCAGCAATAGCTGCGGTGACGTTTCGTGCTCTTCTTCCAGTCCACGTTGACGCATGTTACTGTTCTTCCCCAGGTTTGTAGATGATTTCCGTTAACGCTAATTCCAACGCATTCGTCGCTTCATCAACCATTGGTATGATCAATTTTCGCCCTGCTTCGCGCTCCGCCGCCCAATGCGCGAAGGGGCCGGCGACTTCCGCAAACGGTGTTTGCCGCCCAACCGTATTTAAGGTATACCATAAACGTCGATCGAGTGGTTTTAACCATAAAAAATCCGACGACGCTTGCACACCATCATCGCGTGCGCCTTTTAACATAGCGGCCATGACGGTTAATAAATAAGCATGGCCATTGACGATTTTTTCTACCGCGGGTGTTTTAGCATGTTTTTTCAATAACGCGTCAGCGCCACTAAAATCCAATTTATTGCCAGCGCCCGATGATCGACTAATGGCCGCCAACAAAGCCGCAGCAGGCTTGCTATCCGCATTGATACGCGCCGCAAAAATAGCAAACAACGCCTTGACATGCGCCGGAGCACGCTCAATGCCCGGCCACAAGGATCCCAATTGCTGAATAAAAATGCGATTCGCTTCGCCCCGTTTTAATTTAACTTCGATACGATTCCAATCGCGCCGCAACGTATTTTCGGTCGGCGCAGGTTTATATTCTTCCAGTAAATGGTTACGCTTACAAAATTGCATAGGCGTCATCGCCATCGCCCATGGGCCTTTATTGATATCTTGTTTGAGTAAGTTGAGCCCTATAACAGGTGTAATTTGCGGCCAATTGGTTTTTTCTAATTCTGCCAGTGTCTTCATAGAATAAGTGCGCTTAAAGCTGCGCGTGGAGCTGCTGAAAAACACGATGGCAGCCATGATGAGCGTCAAGGCAATCAACGGATAACGCATATAGCTGCCCACTGCTGTGCCAATATCACTCATATCTTGAAAGCTAATCGTTTCTGCGGTCGGTGAGAGAATATTTTGAATGTAGGTGCGCGTGTCATCCAAGGCGTGCGTGAAGAACTGCAGAAAATAATCAATTTCCCACAATTTAATATGCAAATAAAAGCCCAAGATGGCTTTTTTGAAAACATACCAAACGACCGCCAGCACCACAAAAACGGCTGCAACGATCCACAGAATTCCCATGGAGCCTTCTGGTTGACCTGACTGCGGCGCGGCACCTGCCATAGATTTACCTTAAACTGTAAGCGTGTTTAATTGATAGTGTATCTACGTATCTACTACAAAAGATAGGGTAGATAGAACCTCTAAAATGCCTCCATCGCGACTCACTACCCAGACAACCGACCTGTGTAGAGTAAAATTCGTTAAAAATCAACGAGTTACAATGATGCGACCTCAAAAAGTCATCCGCAGTTTGAAGATTTTTTAGCTTAAATAAACGCCATTGCGTCTACGCCCCCTGACGCTCACGAATTTCGTCCAGCGTTTTACAGTCGATACACAAGGTCGCTGTCGGGCGCGCTTCTAACCGGCGGATCCCGACTTCTACGCCACAAATTTCACAGTAACCATATTCTTTATCCACTATGAGCTGCAGCGCTTCTTCGATTTTTTTCAACAGCCGGCGCTCACGATCGCGTGCGCGTAATTCTAGGCGAAATTCTTCTTCTTGACTGGCGCGATCATTGGGATCTGCATAGTTGACAATGTCATCTTGCATATGATGTACAGTACGCTCAGATTTTTCCATGAGCTGTATACGTAATTGCTTCAATATATGACTGAAATGCTCGCGCATTTTAGCGCCCATATATTTTTCAGTTTTACCGGTTTTATAAGGCTTAATGCCCAATACATCCAAACCGGGTTCCAAAATATCCTTAGTCATCGCCATAACACACTTCTCCTGACTTGTCTTCCATGAATCAGACTGCACCTCGCCGCCCACTTGACGAGTCTACAGCTTTTCCGTCTTTACGATGAGGAATTTATACCAGATTGATCGCCAAGGCAACTTTTAGGAAAAAAGTGTTTTTTACGCTACCGTATAAACAAAGCTCAACGAAACCCGCTCCGTGCGCAAAGAAATCCATTTCACCGAAGGTCGACCTGTCGCATCATCCAGTGGATTGATTATTGCAACATGTTCGGCTTGAGCATAGCGCGTAACGTTATAATCAGCACGCAATTGTAAATGCTGCGTCAATTGCTGTGCAACACCTACCCCTATAATTGTACCAACTCGTGAAAAAGACCAATGATCACTGTCATTTTCTGTCGCAGGATCGCCAAACTGATTTTGTGCAGTCGACAAAAAAGTGCTTGAAAACCGACCATAGCTCACGCCACCCTCTGCATAAATGAGGGTGCAAGGCACAATTGCCCACCCTAGTTGAAAAATAAGATTGACAGGATTGCTAATAGTTGTCGTTGAAGAAAAACCATAATCTGTTGTGTAGGGCGCATCATTAATTATATCTGTTATGAAAACATGCTGATTAGTCTTAAAGCCAAAATCGCTATAATTTTGACTCAACTCGCCCCCAATATAAATATGACCCAATATATACTGATACCCTATCAACCACTGTGGCGCAGTCGTCCGTTCAGCGTCATTTTGATGCGTCCATTTAGGCGCAGTATCCTGACTATCCAATTTCCCTATCAAATGACGGGTAAAACCATAGTCGCCATGCTCAGCTGCGACACCTATACCGAAAAAAAAGCCTGAGGGGACAGGCGCAATAGCATAAGTATTCGTAGATACACTTAGTGCAAACAATAACCCTGACAAGACCCCGCTTACTTTACATAAAGTACTTTGCTTTAATTTCATTATCCTCGCCTACCTTGGCAAATGAAAAATTCGTTTCAACGCCATAAATACAACAGAGAAAAATTAGCCTATCAAACCTAACCTATCCCCACGCGTCCAGAGTTAAACTCTACAGCATTTTCTGATCTCTCAGCAACTTGGGCAATTTTTTGCCTATAAAAAATAGTGTTTTTAATATACCCTGTTAGATCATTTCCTGTGCCAATCTGTACACCTTGATACAAGTTTTTATTTTTTTGAAAAAAATGCAACTGCTTGGCATGAAAATATACATACCGCACAAGCACCATCCCGCTATACAGTGTCATACCCGCTATGACAGCTAGACGGAGCCTTTCAAACCACCCTTGATTAGCGTCCGCCAATAAATCAAACAAATCACGTAAATCATAAAAATCTGGCCACATCTTCGAGCCACCACCATTAACATTCACCATAGTGCCAGACTTAACACCATTCGAATCGGTAATCGCCAAAGTGACCGGCCAACTTGTCGTGCTACTCGTTGTGCCACCCAGCGATGCCAGCAAAGTGGGTATATTCGCAGGCAAAACATTCGCCGTCATTGTGCCGCCGCCGCCACTCCAATAATTAGCACCACTGCCAACAAAGCGAATATTCAATATTGCGTTATAACTTACGACAACTGAAACCAACCCAGACCCTGAATATCCCGTCGCTGGATTACAACCATTCAGCAACGATCGGACTGCACTCTTAACCCAAGAAACACTTGCACATACCCCAATCACACCCGAAATTTGCGGCTGCGTTGTAGGTGCGGGTGTTGTGGGTGCATTTGTTGGGGGTGGCGTCGGTGCAAATGTTGGGGCGTTAGTCGGCGCATCTGTCGGCGCAGTAGTTGGTGATACTGTCGGTGCATCTGTTGGTGATACTGTCGGTGTATCTGTCGGTGTATCTGTTGGTGCATCTGTCGGCGCAAATGTCGGCGATGATGTCGGTGCATCTGTTGGCGCAACCGTTGGTGATACTGTCGGTGCATCTGTCGGTGCAAATGTCGGCGAT
>VFKI01000164.1 GCA_009885665.1 Gammaproteobacteria bacterium | reverse complement strand
TTGGTAATGGGTAGCGATGGGGGAGTTGTCAGAGGGGGAGAGCGCTATTCTCCCCCTCTGACGCTCGTCAATGCAGTGTACTGCGTACTTCAGTTTCTCTACCCTATCTTTTGTAGTAGATATTATCTCTCACACGTATTTTAGACTTTCCACCGGGTGCCAGTGAGCTGGTCAGTGGAGGGGATACGTGGAGGCCCAACCCACTTTGGAGATCATTAAAGATGTCATTTTCATCCGTTGCAGAAGTTACCCCTAGCGTTAATTTACGTGATATGTTGCAAGCCGGCGTGCATTTCGGCCACCAGACCCGTCACTGGAATCCTGCCATGGGCAGCTATATTTATGGCGCCCGCAATAAAATTCACATTATCAATTTAGAAAAAACACAGCCATTATTAAATGATGCCTTAAATTATATGGGCAGCATTGCGGCACGCAAAGGTCGCATTCTTTTTGTGGGTACCAAGCCTGCGGCACGTGAAATCATTAAAGAAGAAGCCAGTCGCTGCGGTATGCCTTATGTCGATCATCGTTGGTTGGGCGGCATGTTGACCAACTATAAAACCATTCGTCAGTCGGTCAAGCGCTTGCGTGACTTCGAGGCGATGTTTGAAAAAAATAATTTCGGCCGTCTGACCAAGAAAGAAATTCTTAACTTGACACGTGAAAAAGCGAAACTTGATCGCGCGTTAGGCGGTATTAAACTTATGGGTGGCTTGCCTGATGCCTTATTTGTGATTGACGTTGGCCATGAAAAAATCGCTATTGCGGAAGCTAAACGTTTGAGCATTCCTGTCATTGGTGTGGTCGATACCAATAATTCACCCGACGGTATTGATTATGTCATTCCTGGCAACGATGATTCCGTTCGTTCTATTCGTTTATTTGTGCGCTCAGCTGCGGATGCTATTCTAACTGCGCGGGCGGCAGCAAATATTGAATTTGCTGTGACGCAAGATGCGTTGGTTGAGGTAACGGATGCCAGCACCCCGCCGACAACAGAAATCTAATTGAATTGAGGGATAATGTATGACAGTTACAATTACTGCTGCGCAGGTAAAAGAATTGCGCGAACGTACCAATGCGCCGATGATGGAGTGTAAAAAAGCCTTAAATGAAGCCGCTGGCGATATGACGCAAGCGATTGAAATCTTGCGTAAGACGGGTCAAGCGAAGGCGGATAAAAAAGCCGGCCGTATTGCCGCGGAAGGCATTATTGTTTTACGGACAGCAAGCGATGGCCATGCTGCCGTTATGTTGGAAATCAATAGTGAAACGGATTTTGTTGCACGCGATGAAAACTTCCTGGGTTTTGCCAATGCAGTCAGCGAAACAGCCTTGACCGCAGGCATTGAAGACGTGCCAGCGTTATTGGCGCAAGCCATGGCGGGCACAACGGTGGAAGAAGCGCGCAAAACCTTAATTGCTAAAGTAGGTGAAAATATCAATGTCAGACGCGTTGCGCGTTTGGCGGGTGAGACAACGATGGTCGGCAGTTATTTGCACGGCGGCCGTATTGGCGTGTTGGTTGCGTTGGAAGGTGAAGCGGGTGAAGCAGGTGAATCATTAGCACGTGATATCGCGATGCATATTGCAGCGAGCCGACCCTTGGTGGTGAATGCCGACGATGTGCCGGCAGATGTCATTGAGAAAGAGAAAGAAATCTTTTTGGCGCAGGCAGCGAATAGTGGTAAACCACAAGATATTATTGAAAAAATGGTTGCGGGTCGTATCCGTAAATTCTTAGATGAAGTGAGTTTACAGGGACAGCCTTACGTCAAAGATCCTGATATGACGGTTGCAGCATTATTGAATAAACATCGTGCTAAAGTGGCGCATTTCGTACGCTTTGAAGTGGGTGAAGGTATCGAGAAAGAAGTGGAAGATTTTGTCGAAGCCGTCAAAGCGCAGGCAGCTGCCGCAGCAGGTTGATTACATATAAGGAATTTTTAAAAAAATCTTTTGGCTTCTCGCGATGGGGGGCTTGGGGGGAGAATCGCGATTCTCCCCCCGGCTTACCCTGAAATTGGCGAAGCCAGTGCTGTGATTGAATGTGAGCTATTTCAATTTATTTATCTGAGATATTATATAAGGAATACGCTATGCAAGTTTCGCTTCCTTACGCACGCATCATGCTCAAACTCAGTGGCGAAGCGCTACAAGGCGATCGTAACAGCATTGATTTTGCCAGCTTAACGCGTATCAGCAATGAAATTGCTGCGGTCGTCAAAATGGGTGTGCAAGTGGGCGTGGTGATAGGCGGTGGTAATTTGGTGCGCGGTTGTGAATTATCCGCCACGGGGTTTGACCATATCACCGCAGATCAAATGGGGATGATGGCAACCGTAATCAATGGCCTTGCGCTGCGTGATGCGTTGGAGAAAAAATCCATCGCAACGCGCGTACTCTCATCGATTGCTATACAAGGTTTAGTCGAACCCTTTGAGCGCCAACGTGCTGTGCGTTATTTAAAGAAAGGCCGTGTCGTCATTTTTGTGGGCGGCACGGGTAATCCATTGGTCACTACGGATTCAACTGCCGCATTGCGTGGTATTGAAACCAAATCAGATATTATTTTAAAAGCCACCAAAGTCGATGGTGTCTATGCCGCCGATCCCATCAAAAATCCGAAAGCAGTGCGTTATGAAACCTTGACGTATGATGAAGTGCTTGAACAGCGTCTTGGCGTCATGGATCATAATGCTATTTTATTATGTCGTGATAATAATGTGTTATTACGTGTATTCAATATGAATCGGCCGCAAGCGCTCGTGCAAATTGCGCAAGGCGAAGCGGTCGGCACCCTCGTCAAAAACGGAGAGAAATCATGACGCACGCACAAGTCAAAGAAGCAGAAGCCCGTATGCAGAAGGGCATTGAATCTTTCAAACATGAGTTGAGCCGAATTCGTACGGGTCGCGCGCATCCTAGTTTGTTAGAACATATTCGCTTGGATTATTATGGTACGGAAACGCCGTTGACGCAGGTGGCGAATATTACTGTCAGTGATGCGCGTACGTTAACCGTGACGCCATGGGAAAAACGTATGATTCCTGCGATTGAAAAAGCGATTATCAGCGGCGACCTCGGCTTGAATCCTGCCACTTCGGGCGAAATTATTCGCATTCCTTTACCCCCCTTGAATGAAGAGCGTCGTAAAGAATTAATTAAAGTTGTTCGTGCCGAAGCGGAAAATGCGCGTATCAGTATACGTAATGCGCGACGTGATGCGAATGGAGCGTTAAAAGAAGATTTAAAAAATAATAGTATTACCGAAGATGAAGAGCATCGTTTGATGGCGGATATTCAAAAACTCACGGACCGTTTTGTGAGTGAAGTTGATAAAATGCTGACCGCTAAAGAAACGGAATTGATGGCTGTTTAAATGCTGCCTAAACATATTGCGATCATTATGGACGGCAATGGCCGTTGGGCAAAAAAACGCTTTATGCCGCGTGTCGCCGGTCATCGTGCCGGCGTGAGTGCGGTGCGTGCAACAGTGGAAGCCTGTGTTGCCAAAAATATTGAAATGTTAACTTTGTTTGCATTTAGCAGTGAAAATTGGTCGCGTCCGGCCGATGAAGTCAGTATTCTGATGGCGTTATTCATTAGCGCATTGGAGCGCGAAGTGAGTCGCCTTAACGAACAAAATGTACGTTTGATGGTGATCGGTGATCGCACACGATTTGACCAAAAATTACAGGATTTAATGACAGCGGCTGAGCAGCAGACACAAAATAATACCGGTTTAAAATTAGTGATTGCGGCGAATTATGGTGGACGTTGGGACATCGTGACAGCGACGCAGCAAATTGCGCGCAAAGTCGCCGCTGGGCAGTTGCAGCCCGATAACATTTCAGATGCAACGCTAGATGCGCATTTATCCTTAGCCGGTTGGCCGGATCCTGATTTATTCATTCGTACCAGTGGTGAATTGCGTATTAGCAATTTTTTTCTTTGGCAACTATCTTACAGCGAATTATATTTTACGGATGTGTTATGGCCAGATTTTAATGCGGCAGAATTAGATAAAGCGCTGACATTTTTTGCGGGTAGAGAAAGACGATTCGGTAACGTAAAAGCGGAGCAGACTTGATGGAAAATATAACACGTAAACGTTTGATCACCGCAGGCATTCTGATCGTCGGCTTGTTATTATTAATTTTAAAAGCGTCACCGCGCGTATTTGGGATGGTGACGTTATTTATCACTGCGGCGGCGGCATTTGAATGGGCGGGATTGGCGACGATACAATCATTACCTGGCAAACTGGCCTATGTATTATTTTTATTATTAATTGCTGGCGGCGCGCTGTGGTTGCCGATATGGCACGTTATGTTGGGTGTGGGGGGTTGGTGGTTATTGGCGACACTGGCTGTATTGATTTATCCGCGTGGCACGTCACTCTGGGGAAGAGGCAAAACCGTGCGTGCTGCGCTAGGCGTGCTCACGCTCGTGCCGTGTTGGGTGGCGCTGAATGCGTTGCGTATTTCAAATGGCCCGGAAAGTGTATTATTTTTATTTGTATTGGTGGCTGCGGCAGATTCGGGCGCTTGGTTTGTCGGCAAACGCTGGGGCACTTATAAAATGCTGCCGTTGGTGAGTCCGGGTAAAACCTGGCAAGGTTTTTTGGGCGCGCTCTTAGCGGGTTTGATTGTGGTGGCGGCGGCACTTAGCCTTAGCCATACGCCGCAACGTTTGTGGTTGGGTGCTACGGTATTATCGTTAATTACCTTGATTTTTGCAGTCATTGGCGATTTATTTGAAAGCATGTTGAAGCGTCAGGCGGGCGTCAAAGATTCGGGCAGCGTATTGCCAGGCCATGGCGGTGTATTGGATCGTATTGACAGTATTACCGCCGCTGCGCCCGTATTTGTGTTGGGTGCGATGTGGTTGGGACGGTGAGTGACTGGATTTGCCGCACAAAAATATGCATAATGACACGCCAGAATACTTGAATGACAGTAACCCTCTTTAATATAAAAAGTGAATAGACATGATTCGTTTGAAAAAACTATTGCAACATATTACCTTGCCTTTCATAGCGCTCAGTATCGTGACATCCGCGCATGCGTTTACTTTGCGTCATATCAAAGTGGTTGGCAATGAACGCATTCCTGCGGCGACCGTGTTGCGTTACTTACCCGTACATCCCGGCCAAGAATTAACCGGTGCGCGGAGTGGGGCTATCATGAATGCCTTGTATCAAACAGGGTTTTTTCAACGCGTGTCACTGGGGCGTGATGGGAATACCTTGGTGATTCATGTGGTTGAGCGTGCCACGATTGGCCAACTTAAAATCACGGGTAACTCAGCCATTCCGACAGATAAACTCAAAGAAGTCATGAAAGGTGTTGGCATTGCCGAAGGTCTCACTTATAACGATGTGATTATCGATAAAATTCGTCAAAGTTTATTGAATCAATATTATTTATTGGGTCGCTATAATGCGCGCGTCGATATCAAACAAACGCCGCTGGATCATAACCGCCTTGCGGTGACGATCGCGATTTCAGAAGGGCTGATTGCCAAAATAGATCGTATTACGATTATTGGCGCGCATGCTTTCAGTGAATCCACTTTATTGAAACAATTGGATTTAACCACGCCTGGCTTATTCACTGTCTTTACCTCCAGCGATCAATTTTCGCAAGATAAACTGCAATCGAGTATTGAAAAGCTCCGTAATTATTATATGGATCGTGGTTATATTCATTTTACGATTCAATCTTCAAAGGTGCAGATTACCCCCGATCGTAAATCGATTTATCTCACCATTGCGATCAATGAAGGCAGTGTTTACAAAGTCAGTGGTGTGAGCGTGGCGGGTCAACATATTGTGGCAAATGATGCGTTGCTAAAAGCGGTCAATATTGCCAATGGCAGTCTTTTTTCGCGTCAAGCGGTGCTGGCGGGTGAAAAAGCCATGAGTGATGTCTTAGGGGATCGTGGCTATATTTACGCAACCGTGGATGTTAAGCCTGCGTTTGATGAAGCGGCAAAAACCGTGCAATTAAATTTCTTAGTCAACCCGGGTAAATTGATCTATGTGCGCCATATTTTCTTTATCGATAATACGCGTACCAATGACAATGCGTTGCGTCGCCAAATGTTGCAAATGGAAGCGGCGCCGGTGTCATCTAAGCGTTTGGAGCAATCTAAAGAACGTTTGAATCGTTTGCCTTATGTCAGCAATGCAGAAATTGCCGTGCAACCGGTAGCCAATCATCCTGATCAAGTGGATGTGGGGTATAAATTCAAAGAAAATAGTGCGGCGCAAGCCAACTTTGGTATTAGCTATGGCCAAGTCGGTGGTTTTGGTTTGTTGGCGGGGTTAAATCAGAAAAATTTCTTGGGCACAGGTAATACGCTAGGATTTAACTTTAGTCGTAACCGCTATATTCAAACGTATGCAATGAATTATACCAATCCATTCTATACCCCGGATGGCGTCAGTCGTTCATTTGATGCATTCGTATCGAAAACCAATCCACGTGGCGGAAACTTGGCTACCGGTTTTACCACGGATCAATATCATTTGGGTGTGACATATGGCTTTCCGGTCGGTGCAGATGATGGCGCCAGCAATCAATTTATTTTAGGCGCAGCTTATGATGAGACGCGCGTCAATATTGTCAATGGTGTTGATAATCAAGTGCTCGATTTTGTCGCGCGTCATGGCCATGATTTCCGACAATTAGAGCTGACGACGGGGTTTAGTCACGATACACGTAATAGTTATTATTTTCCGACCACAGGGAATGAACAAAGCGTTTATTTGAATGTGTTTGCGCCATTGGGTGCTCGCGCGTTGAAGTATTATAAAGCGACTTATGATGGCGTATGGTATCAGCCTATTATTGGTAAATTTGTGGGTATGGCGCATGGTGGGTTGGGGTATGGTAATAGTTTTAATGGCGGCGCAACGAATTTCCCATTTTTTAGCAATTATTATGCTGGGGGTTTTGGTTCAGTACGGGGCTATACCGCGAATACCTTAGGTCCCAAAGATAACTTGGCCAATTCGATCGGTGGGAATGAAATGGTCGATGGCTCTGTCGGTATCATCTTCCCTAATCCATTTCCAGAGCATTTGCGCACCACGCTATTTTTTGATGCGGGTAATGTATACAATTCTTATAATAATCGCCGTTATGGCGGTTCGAGCTCAGGGCCGTTGCGTTACGCGACCGGTATAGATGCTGAATGGTTGATTCCAATGTGGGGTCAAATTAACCTTGCATTTGGTAAGGCACTCAATCATAAGCCAGGGGATGATACTCGATTCTTTGATTTCACCATGGGCACAAGCTTTGGTTGATTGACCGGCGGTTCCCGTAAGCGTTTTTCAGCGGGAGCCCCTGTTGATTGACGGCAGTGGCGGTATGTATGTTACTATGGCGCAAGCGGGTCTTTTTGGATTTAACTTTATCATTTAATTGGAGATGTTTTATGAGAAAGCTTTTGGTTTCAGCAGCATTAAGTGCGGCTTTATTAGTAGGTGCGACGGGTGCTTTTGCAGCAGATACCACGACTGATAAGACCCCGGTTACGAGTGGCAGCGTTGCGGTTGTTAATTTGCAGGAAATTTTTCAACAATCCAGCCATATTGCTGATTTGAACAAAAAATTGCAAGATCAGTTCAAAGAACGTCAAGAAAAATTGGTTGCAGCACAAAAAGCTTTGCAGGCAGGAAGTGATAAGTATCAGAAAGAATCAGGCAAAATGTCCGAAAAGGATAAAACTAAGCTGCAGGATAAGATTTCCAGCGATCAAGCGAGCTTATCTAAAGATGCGGATGCTTTTCAAAAAGACTTAGCGGCTGAACAAAAGAAAGTCATGGGCGGTGTGCTGGCTGATTTGAACAACATCATTACCAAGATGGCTAAAGCGGATCATTACAGCATGGTTTTAGATTCCCAAGCCGTGATTTATTCTGCTGATAGCACTGACATCACCAAGGATGTGGCTGCACAGTTTGATAAAAGCGGCAAATAATCATGTAAGATAGGGGATTGTTTGGCATTTGGTTAATGGTGTTATAGACCAATAGACCAATTGAAAAGCAAATCTTGCCATAACAGAGTCCCTCTCCGGCGCTGCGCGTGCCGGGGGAGGACAAAGCGTTCCCTCCCCGGAGCGCGCTCTTTGCGCTAGCGGGGAGGGTGCCCGAAGGGCGGGAGGGGACTCCACTGACCCCGAGTTGCTTTTCCCGGAG
>VFKI01000107.1 GCA_009885665.1 Gammaproteobacteria bacterium | reverse complement strand
GCTTTATTTGGCAAATATTTGAATACCCGCCAAAGCAACACATGCCATAACGAAGTCCCCCTCCGTCGCTTCGCGACACCTCCCCCGCACACGCTTCGCGTGTCAGGGGAGGAAACAGGCGCCGCGTTTTCTTCTTTCCCAAGGGCAGGACAACATCAACTCCGGCATTATTTGAGCGTTGTCTTGATCAATGTCTATCTTTTAATGCGTGAGCCCTGCTGAGGGCAAAGGCGCGCTTTATTTGCCCACACCTGAGCTGTTAAAATACTTTCATCTTGCGCGACTGCGCTGCACGCATCTTCTTCGGTGCACCCGCCGTTGTTAACGGCGACTTACTGAATAAATTAAGCCAATTAAACGAACGTTGCGGTTGCGCGACTAACTCAGGCACTTCTCCTGCTTCTCCGACAGGTTGCAGCGGCATCAACGGTGGCATCATCTTGCTCTCTTGCTTATCTTTATGCAGCCATGTGGGTACTACGCTCAAGCGTTGCGTGATAAACGCCGTACTGCCGCGCTTCGCCCCCGCCTCAGGCAATAACGTTAACGGTGCCGCCGCCATTTTTTGCGTTATTTTACGCGTGCTATCTTGCACCGGCGCCGCCATGGACGCTTGCATTTTATTCCAAACACTTTCTTCCATTTGCTTTTCGCTCAACAGTTGCCAAACGGGCCATGATCCGTTGTTCTGTAATAAGGCGGATTTATGCTTTTCCGCTTCTGTTTCAATAAAAAATTTGTATGGCTTGTCTGTTTTAAAACACGCATATTTCTCGTCTGTTTGCACAGGCAGCCAAGCCATACAAGATAAACGCCGTTCGATTGGAATCGGTCGAAAGGACTGACAACCAAAAAGCGTCTGATCAACAGCGCCCACACAAATACGCGTGCCCATATATTCGATAATTTTCGGCTCGATAATTTTCGGCTCGATAATTTTCGGCTCGATAATTTTCGGCTCGATAATTTTTTGCTCAATAATTTTTGGCTTAGCCATTACACCCATACCTGTACCATCCTTGGTGTCGTCATTTTATCTGATAAGGAACACTTTTTTGGGCTATCCGTACTTAAATACCGTAATCCACGACTAACGGCGCATGATCTGAAAAAAACGGTTCGGGATAAATCTGCACCGCTTGTACCGCCGCACTTAAGTCAGGCGTGATCACTTGGTAATCAATGCGCCATCCTACATTCTTCACGCGCGCTTGGCCGCGATTTGACCACCACGTATATTGCTCTGCCGCTGTATTCAACAGACGAAATGCATCCACAAACCCCAGCTCATCAAACAATGCATCCATCCAAGCGCGCTCTTCCGGTAAAAATCCGGAATTTTTTTGATTGCCACGCCAATTTTTTAAATCAATTTGTCGATGTGCAATATTCCAATCACCACAAATGATCAATGGCTTGCCACTTTTTCTTTGCGCCAGCAAATGCTGTTGATATGCCGCGAGAAAATCATATTTAACCGCTTGACGTTCATCGCCACTGCTACCCGACGGCATATAAAGTGAGGCAACCGTCAGCTGCCCTAAATCCACTTCGATATAACGGCCTTCTTCATCCGCAACCGGCCAACCCAAACCTGTCTTGACTGACTTCACCGGATGTCGCGTATAGATCCCTACGCCACTATACCCTTTTTTAAGCGCACAATGGAAGTGGCGCGTAAAACCCGCCAGTTGAAAGACAGCGTCGTTGAGATCAGCCGCTTGTGCCTTCAATTCTTGCACACACAGCACATCGGCATTAAGCTGCGGCAGCCAGTCAAAAAAACCCTTGCGCGCCGCCGAGCGTATGCCATTCATATTAAAACTGACAACGCGCATTAACGCCCCAATAAATTATCAAGAATGGCACCGGCATTCCCTGGCAACTTGCCGCCCAGATCTTTACTGATGCGATCTTTGGCTTCATCCACCACTTTACGGATAGCACGTTTCGCTAAAATTCGACTCAGCGCCGCTTGATCGACGCCTTTCGATAAATTGCTGAACGGCCCGTGAATGCGTAATGGTATCGCTTCGCCATATAAATTTGCCAGATTATTTTTTTGATCCGCTGATTTATTAACCGCAACATTTAATGCCATATCCATACTTTGCGCCGGCAAATCCACCGTACCGCCGCCCGTCACCGTAAAACGCGGTGACTGTAATTGAATATCTGAAGTCGACATCACGCCATTCATGATCTTTGCCGTGCCAGTCAAACTGCCGAAGGGCGTACGCCCTTGACTGTTTTCCGTAGGTTGTGGCTGCTTATTAACAAATGCGCCGGCCACATCCACCAAGTGACCAATATCCACGCCGGTCACATACCCATTCGTCACCGCTAATTGCGCATTGCCATTGAGATTACGCAAAATGACATCTGTCGCCGCGCCTGCCGTCGTCACATCCAAGCGCACATTTCCTGTGCCAGTCAACGAGAATTTTTGATCGGCGCCGCGCAAATCGCTCATCAAGGCGGCCATATTGACTTGCGTCATATTCAACGTGACGGCCATGTGTGGCACACTGTCACCTAATTTGATGGTTGCGTGACCGCTGGCCTTACCTTGATAAACATCCGCCATCAGTGGCGTAATAGCTAATACATTATGGGCATACCGTAATTTAGCGTCGAGCGCATGCAATGTCAGCTTTGCCGCTTGCAACGTTGTTGCGTGAATATCGCCATCGGCATGCACACCGTCACTATTCGCCACTAAATTAAACGCGGCGCGCACCCCTGTCGCTTGCTGTAATGCGCTTTGTTGTGCGCCTATCGTTTGCAAAAATTCGCGCAAATCAAATGGCAATACCGTCAGCTGCCCGGTGATCGCCGGCGCAGTCCGTAACTGTGTGATATGCGCCGAGCCCGTCATACGGATATTGGCTAACTGTTCTTTGATATGAACGACTGACAGCGTATCTTGGGCTAAATCGGGTTGCACTTCAGCTGACAACGTCATATGCGCATGTAACACGGGCGCGCTTGACGTCGCATCCAGCGCGAGCTGCATAGGGAAGGGGTGATCGGTATTGATATCCGTCGCGCTAAAATTAACGTGCTGTAGTGCAAAAGATTTATGTGTGACGTCATCGGCATAAGACAATGTCGCATTCGTCATTTTGAGTGCGGAGATTGCCAACACGACTGCGCCCGACTTACCGCCGCCGGTACCGCCTTTAATTGACTTAGGCGCAACCGTCGCGGCGGATGCATGCGGATTCGCAAACGACCAATTCACGTGTCCCGCGGCATTTTTTTGTAAATGTATCGCGACACCTTCGAACTGAATACTGCCGGCTTGTACCGCACCGTGCAGTAGCGGCATGACGGCGATGCCTAATTCAGCGTGCTGAACTTCGAGAAAAGGTGTTTTATTGAAGCCCGCTGGATTGCTCAGCGTAAGATGGCCGACGTTAATACCAACAGTCGGAAAAAATGCCCACGATAATTTGCCATCGATGGCAAGCGTACGCCCGGTATTATCCGCCACCGCTTTAACGATATACGGCTTTAAACGTTCTGGGTTAACCAGCACCACCAAGCCAATGGCGAGGATGACCAACAGCACAATAATGAATGCTAACAATTTTAAGATGAACTTTGCTACGCACGCCATGGCGCTACCCTCAACTGAATAATTTGGAGCGGGTGATGGGGATCGAACCCACACTAAGAGCTTGGGAAGCTCCCGTTCTACCATTGAACTACACCCGCGGCATATCAGCTGATGAGTATAGGGATATTTGCGCCGAGGTCAAGATCATTTGCTACTATTCTATTGCCACGTCTTTGTCATTAAGCTAAACTTACTTTATTAAGTTTTTTATCATGACGCGAGACAAACATGCAGACTGCAAAATTGACACCAACGAAGTTAATACAGGTAAAGATGCAAGAAAACACCATCCGCGAAATTGATGAGATTCGTCAGGAAATTCATGCGCCCAGTTTATCAGACACGATTCGACGCTGCGTGGGTATTGTGCGCGCGCTGACCCGGCACGTGGATAAAGGCGACAAGATTATCATTGAAGGGGCGAATGGCGATAAAAAGCAAATCATCATCACAGGTATGGAATAAATGATTGAAGAACGCGATATTGAAGTCATATATTTTGGTGAAAAACATAAAGACTAAAGGCTCACTTCGTGCACACTTTTCTATTCTACGACATCGAAACCACCGGACTGTCACGCGCTTTTGATCAAGTCATTCAATTCGCTGCCGTCCGCACGGATTTAAATTTTAACGAATTATCCCGCAGCGAAATTCGTGTGCGCTTAAACCCTGACGTGATCCCCTCCCCTACCGCGCTCCTCACCCACGGTATTGGCATAGACGCCATGCAGCAAGGCATCGCGGAATATGAGGCGATTTGTCAAATTCATGCTTTATTCAATACGCCGGGCACGATCAGTCTCGGCTATAATTCGCTGGGATTTGACGATGAATTTTTACGTTTTGCTTTTTACCGCCATTTATTGCCGCCTTATACGCATCAATATGCCAATCAATGTAGTCGGCGCGATCTATACCCCATTGCGCAAATGTATTATTTATTCAAACCCGATTGCTTACAGTGGCCGACGCTCAATCAAAAAATCTCCCTCAAACTCGAACAATTAAATGCCGCAAACGCACTTGCCGCGGGACGCGCGCATGATGCGATGAGTGATGTCGAAGCAACCCTCGCTCTCGCACAGCGTTTTGCCAGCGAAAAAACCATGTGGGATTATTTACAAGGGTATTTCCGCAAAGAAACGGATCTTGACCGTACGCACCTCATGCAAACAACCCAAACACCGGCCTTATTCATCAATGGCAAATTAGGCGCCAACAATGCTTTTCAATGTCCGGTTATTTTTTTAGGGCAACATAAACATTATAAAAACCAGCAAATTTGGTTACGCCTTGACACTGCTGCCTTCAACAACGCCGACACGGCGAGCAGTCGTTGTTTTAATAAAAAACTCGGCGAACCCAATTTTATTCTACCGTTTCAAGCACGCTTTTTGCATCATCTCAGCGATGAACGGCGCGCCTTGGCGGCGGAAAATTTACAGTGGCTACACGCACATCCCAGCGCATTAAAAAACATGACTGACACGCATATTCATTATCAATACCCGGTTTTTGCAGATGCCGATGTCGAAGCACGCCTGTATATGAATGGCTTTTTATCCGCCAGTGAAAATGATTTTTGCCAACAATTCCATGCCGCTCGCCCGACCGAAAAAGCGACGCTCGCACAACACGCGCCCACTGACGCCTTAAAGACCTTAACCACGCGATTATTAGCGCGCAATTTTCCTGCGACACTCACCGCTGAAATGACCGATATTTACCATGAATTTTGTGCACGCCTCCAACACGAAGCGGATGCGCCGATTGATTATCAAGGCAAAAAACATTACACCGTGGCAACAGCGCTCGCCGAAATTGCGACGTTGCGTCAGCCAGGCGATTTAAGCACGGCACAAGTAACGTTGCTCACTGAATATGAAGCATATTTACTGTCATTGCGTAATACGTAAATTGAGTGTAAATCATCATTTTTTAGGTCTTTTAGGGCACAAATATACGCCTAAAATGCCGCTGTACAGACAAACCTTTTTTTAAACATAGAAATCGTTATAAATCAATAACTTATCTGTTTTCAGACTGTAAAAGTCTTCGGCAGTTTGATGATTTTGCAGAAAAAACGACCGAAAAACTATAGGTCGGTCAGTGTTCATGTTATCCTCAGCGCTTATTGAAGCATAACCAGAGACATTTATCGCTATGGCAACAAAAAAATTTGGTATCCATACTCTTATCCTGGCAATCAGCATGGCGATCCTGCTCGCCATGAGCAGCATCGTCCGCGCCGCAGATACGGCGCCACCCACGCCTGTCACGCACGCGGCGCGCCTATGGAATTTGCAAAATGCTGATATTCTCGCTGTCATCAACCAAGTTTCCGCTGAAACGGGCAAGAATTTTGTCGTCGACCCCCGCGTCACGGGCAAAATCTCGCTGATCTCCAGTAAAGCGGTAGCGCCAGATCAACTCTATGATATCTTCCTATCCGTTTTGGAATTATTGGGCTATTCCGCCATCCCGGATGGCGCTGTCATCAAAATCGTGCCCAGTATGGAAGGCGGCGAATTCGCCACACCCCTCGCGAACGCGCAACACAACACGCGTCCCGATGATGTCGTCGTACGCATTTTACCGTTGGAACGCGTTTCCGCCACGCAACTCATCCCAGTCATTCGCCCCTTGTTGCCGCAATGGAGTAATGTGTCGGCTTACATGCCTGGCAACACATTAATATTATTAGGCCGTGCGGCGAATCTTGAACGTATCGTTAAAGTGATACACCGTATCGACATGGGCGCCGCCAGCGATATTGATATTGTGCCATTACACAATGCCTCTGCCGCACAATTAGCCACCGTATTGACCCGCTTACAAACCGCCGCGCGCAATACGGGCGAAACACCACTGAGCTCGATTGTGGCGGATGAACGCAGCAATAGCTTATTATTATCAGGCAATAAAGCCGCGCGCCTCCATTTGCGTTTTTTAATTAATAAATTAGATGTACCCGCGGGTAGTGCGGAAGGCAATACCGAGGTCGTTTATCTGCGTTATTTACAAGCAAAAACCTTCGCGCCTATCCTCAATAAAATTGCCCACAATATTGAAGGAAAAAACGCCACTGACAGCGTCACCAGTGCTGCCGGCACCAGCAACCAAACCGCAGCGCCGCCGGCAAACGACGCGAATCAATCCAATAGTGCTGACGACACAGCAGGCAAAGACGGCACGCCCAAAACGGCACAAATCCTTGCGGAAATCAGCACAAATGCTGTCGTCATTACCGCACCGCCCACCTTGATGCGCGCGCTAAAATCCGTCATCAACCGTCTCGATATTCGCCCCGCGCAAGTTTTGGTCGAAGGGATCATTGTGCAGATCAACGAAAGTGATTTAAAAAGCTTAGGCATTCAATGGGGCGCATTAGACAAAGCATTTACCGATAATGCCAACAGCAATTTTGCCGCACCCGGCGTAGGCAGCATAGGCTTGATTCCACGTACAGATATTGCGGCCATCATCAGCTTTTTACAAACGCGTAAAAATACCAATATTTTATCCACGCCCAGCGTCACCGTATTAGATAATGTCAAAGCGACACTGGAAGTGGGTCAAGATGTCCCTTTTCAAACCGGTACTTACGCCACCACCGGCGGCGCGAATACCGTTACGCCGTTTACCACAACGGAAAGTAAACCGGTCACATTAAAGCTCGATGTCACACCGCAAATTAATTTAGGCAATGCCGTCGGCCTGACGATTACCTTAAAAAATGATTCTTTGCAAAATCCTGACAATCCCGGCGTCACGCCACTCATTAATACCAGCAGCATTAAAAATTCAGTGATTGTGAACAGCGGCGATGTCATTGTCATTGGTGGCTTAATCAGCAATCAAGCCGTGCAAACGGTGAATAAAGTGCCCGTGCTCGGCTATATACCGATCATCGGCAAATTATTTCAACAAAAAAATCGCAGCATTGCCAAACAAAATTTATTAGTCTTTATTAAACCAACGATTTTGCATACCCCTCGTGATGCGCTGGCAATTACCGAAGGTAAATATAATGATGTGCGTGATGCGCAAATCCAATGGTCTGCCGATTTAGCCGCAGACAAAGCTGCCTACACGCCAAATGTTTTACCTTTGTGGCGCAACAAAACACAACTGCCCAAGCCTTTTGCAAAACCGGATCCTGCTTCATGATTCCCTTTCATTTTGCACGCCGTCATGGCGTCATTTTAATGGATAATGGTGAAGTCATGTATTGTGGCGCGCCGGACCTGAAAATTTTCAATGAAATACAACGCCATTGCGCTATGCCGTTAACCTTAACCGCAGTGGATGCGCCACACTTTAATCAATTATTGATTAAACAATATGAAACCGACAGTAATACGGCAATGCAACTGGCGGAAGATATGGGTGAAGCGATGGGTTTTGCCGATTTATTGCAAGACTTACCCCACGCCGAAGATTTATTAGAACATCAAGATGAAGCGCCGATTATTCGCTTATTAAATGCGTTATTGGGTGAAGCTATTCGCGCCGGCGCATCTGACGTGCACATTGAAACCTATGCCGAACGCATCACCATTCGTTTTCGCCAAGATGGCATTTTACACGAAGTGTTGGCGCCACAACGCGTCATTGCGCCACTGCTCGTATCGCGCATTAAAGTGATGGCAAAATTAGATATTGCTGAAAAACGTTTACCGCAAGATGGGCGCATCACCTTAGTACTGGGCGGCCGCCCGGTCGATGTGCGTGTTTCCACCTTGCCCACCAGCCATGGTGAAAGAATTGTATTACGTTTATTAGATAAACAAACCGCGCATTTAAATATGGCCGATTTAGGCATGCCCGCTGATTTATTAACGCGCATGCAGCAATTGATTCAATTACCGCATGGCATTATTTTGGTGACAGGCCCCACGGGTTCGGGAAAAACCACTACTTTATATGCCGCACTGACCGCGCTGAATCACAGCACGCGTAATATTTTAACCGTGGAAGATCCCATCGAATATGATTTACCGGGCGTAGGCCAAACACAAGTCAATTACAAAGCAGAAATGACATTTGCCAAAGGATTGCGGGCGATTTTGCGTCAAGATCCCGACGTGGTGATGGTCGGTGAAATTCGCGATAGCCCAACCGCGCAAATTGCTATTCAAGCCAGCCTCACCGGACATTTAGTTTTTTCTACATTACATACCAATAGCGCAATTGGTGCAGTGACGCGCTTAAATGATATGGGGATAGAACCTTTTTTATTATCTTCCAGTTTGACCGGATTATTGGCGCAACGCTTGGTACGAAAATTATGTCACCATTGCAAGCAAGCGCGACGCGCCACGCCAAGTGAATGTAAAAAATTAGGGGTATCTGAGCAAACACCTCCCGATATTTTTCATAACATCGGTTGCGACCAGTGTCGTCAAACAGGCTATGCGGGGCGCACCGGCATTTATGAATTGATTGTATTAGATGAAACGTTGCGGCAAATGGTGCACGATCAACGTCCTGAAACCGCTTTGCGCGCGTACGCCCAGACCACGCAAGCCAATATTCGCCATGATGGCAATCAACGTGTGTTAGCCGGCGTCACTTCATTGGAAGAAATTTTGCGCGTCACGGCAACGGAGTAAAGCGATGCCCGCGTTTCAATATAAAGCATACACACAACAAGGCCAAAAAAAAACCGGCGTGCTGGAAGCCGATTCAGCGCGCAGCGCGCGGCAACTATTACGTGATCAAGGATTATTGCCAACGCAATTAACGGAAACCCATAAAACCCTTACAAAAAAAAGCAAAATGAACGCACGCCGCCGTCAAAGCATTACCCATGCGGAATTAATGTTACTCACACGACAATTAGCCACCTTATTAGCAGCGGGATTACCGATTGCGGAAGTATTAACAGCCGTCGCTGAACAAACGGAAAAACCCCGCACGCGTACTTTATTATTTGCAGTACGCAGTAAAGTCATGGAAGGCTATACCCTCGCCAGCGCATTGGCCGAATTCCCGCACGCATTTTCTAACTTATACTGTGCCACCATTGCCGCAGGGGAAGCGTCTGGACATTTAGATGTGGTATTGCAACGGCTCGCCGATTACACCATGCAACAATATGAAATGCGGCAAAAAATTATGCATGCGCTGATTTATCCCATTATCATGATTATCGTTGCCGTCAGTATTACCGGTTTTTTATTGGAATATGTCGTGCCGAAAATGGTGGCGGTTTATAGCACGACTGGCCAAGCGCTGCCTGGCTTGACGCAAATATTAATCAGCATCAGCAAGGGTTTGCAAGCGTATGGTATATATGGTGTGTTATTCCTGCTTGGCTTAGGCATAGGCGTGCGCTGGCAATTGCAGCGCAGTGTGGCATTTCGCACACGCGTACATCAATTATTATTGAAAATACCGTTATTAGGGCATGCCATTCGCACCGTCAATACCGCACGCTTTGCGCGCACGCTGGCAATTTTATCCGGTGCCGGAGTGAGTTTATTAGAAGCGATGCGCACAGCAACGAATCTTGTCACCAGTTTACCGATACGTGTCGCCGTCACGCATGCCGTGCAACAAGTGCGCGAAGGCGCGAGCATTCATCGTGCTTTAAAACAAACCGGCTACTTTCCTGCCATGAGCATTCATATGATTGCCAGCGGCGAAGCCAGCGGGCAATTAGAAACCATGCTCGAACGCACCGCCAGCTATCAAGAAAATGAAATTCAGCGTTTGATTGCGACATTGCTCGCATTATTTGAACCCGCGATTATTTTAGTGATGGGCAGCATCGTCTTATTTATTGTATTAGCCGTGTTATTGCCGATATTTCAATTGGATCAGTTTGCGGGGTAGTGATAGATTCTCAGATAAGAAAATTATCACAACTCAGCCGTCGGGCGAGGGTCTGAGCTGTTACCAAAAAACACGCTAAAACCAGCGAAGAAAGTGGTGATGTCTCGCTGGAGATCATTTCAATTTATTACTGGGTATTCGGGTGGATTCCTACCTTTCCAGAGAGGGCGCCAATATCCTCAGACATAATATTTTTACTTTGAGCTACGATTTCATATTTTTTTGCTGCGCTATTAATCTCTTTCACTACTGTAGTGTTGAAAGCAGATTCAGGGTTTATCTTGTTGTCGCCCGGATTGTTAACATATTCTTGAAGTGATTTTATAGCCTCCTGCCATGAACAACCGTCTTCCAGCTCGATTACAATTTTGCTGACTGCATCAACATGTTTTCTAAACATAGATAGCACCCCAAACCCATCAACCCCTTTTGTATAGTTTTCCAATATGCTCTTCAAATCCCGTCTGAAAAATTTCTCTCTCTCGCGTCTGTCTTCCTCTTCTTTTTGTTCATTTTCTTTTTGTTCCTGTCCTTGTGAGGCCGCAGGAGTCTTCTTTGCTATATCCATAAATATATTATGTACAGACTGCCCCTCTTTTGCGCATGCTGCATTTATCACGCAGGATCCAAACATATCTTCAAATTTATTATCCTTCAGCCATTTATTTAACTGGTTTTGCAATTGTTTCAATTGTGTTTCTGTAGGTGGGTTCTCAAAGTGTAAGCAAAAAGAGACGTCCTTTTCATTGCCCTCTTTGCTGTTAAAACCTGCAGACTTCGCGCTTTTTAACATTTCATCGATTTTTTGGTCTTTACACATTTCTGCTAAATTAAAATCCTCTTCACCCGGTTGAAGGCTACAGTCTATCGCCACAATAAGCACTTGTCCCTGAACCTTCTGGTTGATGTACTTTTTTATTCCTTTAACTAGCGGTTGACACAACCATACTTGTAAATGCACGCCTACGTCTTCATACGGAATAGGCCAGGCATCAGAACTCAGTTTGTGTTCGTATTTGTCGCTATCATAATCCACATAAGTATCCCGCACTCCACGCAAAAAAATCCTTTTGGCCGCGCTGTAGTCTCCAGCTATAATGACTCTGACGCCTCTTGTTCCTCGGTTCGCCGATTTCATAAAAACCTCCTTGTTAGTTAAGACTCTCCCAGCCTATCCAACAAACGAACTATCGTCAAATTTTAACGTTTTCCAATACAACATGCATCTAAAGGCATACCGATAATTCTAACAAAATGTTAGCAAGCTTAAATAAAGTCATAACTTCTAAGTAGCGTGATCCAAAAAATAAGGGGAAAGTCCACTACATCCATATGAACTGAGCCGAATGTAACCATTAATCGGCTCAATTTCACCTTGATTTTGAGCCGATTAATGGTTGCATTCGGCTCATGGCTTACAACTGGCGACAAATAGGCGCCGGCCACCCACCCCATCGACTGCGCCAATTTTCAGATATTTTTGGGGTAGAATCGCGCTTCTCCCCCTAAGCCCTCTCGTCGCGAAAAGCCAAAAGACTTTTCTGAGAAGCTATAGAGATACAAAACTACGCCATATTGCCAAACACAGATTCCACCGTATCATCCGCTGCATTAGCTAAGGTGTAGCCTGTTTCACCAAACCAACGCTTGATCGCCACCAATTCACGACCGCGCAAATAAACATAGAAACCCAAAAATATCACGTCCGGATCCGCTGAAACTTGCGCACTGGGTGCGCTCGCCGGCAAATCAAATAAATAACGCTCCGCATAAGGCAAACGCTTACCACCTTCGCGCTGACTATATTCCGACAATAACGCCAAGGCTTCTTCGGGTGACTCCGCTTGCTCACACTGCGCTTGCACATTTTCATAATCCAGCAAACGCTGCTTGAGGATTTTTTCTAACTCCGGCTCACTGAAGATTTCCGAAAAGCCATGCGGCAGACGCTCATCCGTCGCAAACACTTTATTGATAAAATCGGCATGATGAATTCGGGCGATTTTACTGTCGATAAAACGATGAAAAAAAGGCGCCGCTAGACACGCACGCTTAAAAGAACGCAACGTGATATACAGCTGATTTTCTTGCAAATGAAGTGACGCAAGCCGCGCTGGGTGCTCAAGATTACGCTTAAAAGCGTCAATAGAGGCGAAAGCCAGTGAATCACACTCATCTTGCCAATACCACGACCAAGAATGCGGCCCCGCATTTTTACTAATACAACCCAGACTTTCCAAAGCAGAAACCAGCAACTCAGGCTGGTAAACTTCATATGTCAGACGAACGGGCTGATACGCCTCGCCGGTCTCGACCGTCAAAAAGGGTTTTTGTAACCGATCAAACATGCCGCTCTCCTCACAGCTCATCCCTGGCTCCCCGCTAAGCTACCTGCCGCACTACTTGCTATTATGCCTAATCGGCCGCAAGGAATCATCTATCTTTATCATTTTTTACTGCCCCGGCGAAGAAGGCCTATGATCACCCTGCGATTGAGCCGCAACTGGATGCGTATTTTCTTCACATTTACTATTCAGAGCCGCCACAATAAGGCGCGCCACTCCAAGCGCAAGCGAGCCCTTTAATAACACATCAATTGGCACAAGCATCTGACACAAAAGCAACTTTCGAAGTTGAAGAAGCTCTTCATTTGACACTGGCATAACCACCCCCATGATGCACTAAAGGGAACCGCTTGCATTTTGAGTATAGTGCACCGTGGGGTGAATGCTATAGGTAAAGACAGGGGTAAAGATAAATAAGACCATCATCCGACATCCCGCACCTTCGTCTTTTTTGATAACTCCGCGTTGAAAATGCGTTTTAAATGCGCATTTACGTATATGTAAACTGCGCTTTAAAACGCATTTTCGCCTCGATTTACACAAAAAATACTTTGGTGCGGAATGTCGGATCATCAAAGCTAACGGGATTAATGCGCCATCACCGCAAATTGATAGTTTTCTTGTGTTTGTGCAGACACACCAAAGCGCTGCTCTCTTTCAAGGTCTTTCTGCTGATTGACCAGGTCATATGCTGAACCAATACCCTGATTCAAGCACTGTTGCACTGTCTGCAATAACGCTTTGCTCACTTTCTTCAATAATTCTTTATCTTGCAGGATCATAACAAGTGCCAGCTGAGTTTGTTGTTCTTTGGTTTGTTGTTCTTTGGTTTGTTGTTCGGCTTGTTGTGCGGCTTGTTGTACTTTATAAATACCTGACTGACTTTCTTTTTTTATCATGCTACTCATTAACAGGCTCCAAAATATTATAAATTACCGTATAATCCCTCCTGAAGTTAATCCATTAACTATCCAACCAACGAGACCCCTCTTATGCGCAACCGAAAAAGCGATGGCTTCACCCTAATCGAGATCATGGTCGTGGTTGTCATCCTCGGCATCCTAGCCGCAATCATCGTCCCAAAGATTATGAACCGTCCCGAGCAAGCACGCAAGGTCAAAGCACAACAAGATATATTAATTTTACAAAACGCCCTCGACCTCTATCGCCTCGACAATGGTTTTTATCCATCAACAGACCAAGGCTTGCAAGCACTCGTGACCAAACCGGACTCAGACCCCACGCCAGCCAACTGGAAAGCAGATGGCTATATTCAACATTTACCACAAGATCCCTGGGGACACGCCTATCAATATATAAATAATGATAGCAAACTACACATCTTCAGCTACGGCCCAGGCAATGCGGACGCCGAAGGCCCTAACAGCATTAGCAATGAGGGCAATCGTGCCGCGCAATAAAAGAGGCTTCACGTTAATCGAATTATTGGTGGTCATCGTCATCATCAGCATCGTCGCAGGTGTCGCCATTCTCACCTTGAGCCGCACACCGCGCCGCGCTGCACACCACACTGCCAGCACTTTTGTGAATGAATTACGCCTCGCCGAACAACAATCCCTACTACAACCCGCCATTTTAGGTTTAAGTATTAGCGATGACGGCTGGCAATATTTAATATTTGCGCCGGATCAAAATCTCGACGATGACATGAATAAATCACAATGGCACGCACTCAATCAAACCAGTTTGCCCGCGCAGCATTGGCCACACGGTGTCAGCGCTACCCTCATGATGCATGGCGCGATCGTTGCACCCAGCGACACACCACAAATCATTATTTCGCCTGGCGGTGAACTCACGCCTTTCACACTTCTGCTCGATAATGTCATAAAAATTACCGCAGAAACCAACGGCGCGATTCATGTTAAAGAATAACGGCATGACGCTGCTGGAAGTCTTGGTGGCGCTCGCGATTCTGGCGATCGCCCTGACTGCGGTCCTCCGCGTTACCGCAAGTTCAATTCGTCAAACGACGTATTTACAACAACGCTCGTTGGCCAGCTGGATCGCGCTTGATCTCAATAATCGCGTTGTCGCCGGACTGATGACACCCAATATCGCGGGCACAATGACCTTCGCCCAGCAGCA
This sequence comes from Gammaproteobacteria bacterium, assembly GCA_009885665.1. Taxonomy (GTDB): domain Bacteria; phylum Pseudomonadota; class Gammaproteobacteria; order DSM-16500; family DSM-16500; genus VFKI01. The sequence continues at coordinate 3,288 of VFKI01000107.1, read as the reverse complement.
GTGGCGCTGGCAAGTGACGCGCGCGCCGTCGCCCAATCCCGCCATTTCGCTGATTCATACCACGGTCATGCATTTGCCGGATAATACACAGTTGGCGCAATTAACAGGATATAGTGATGCGCCCAAAAAATAAGGCTGGCTTTACGTTAATTGAAATTTTATTTGCCTTATTTATATTTGCTATTTTAGCATTATTAATGACCGGCGCACTGCATCATATTTTAAATATCGAAGCGGCATCCGATAAAAAAGCCGCGCAATTAGCCGACTTACAAACCACATTATTATTATTTTCGCGCGACATCACCGGCGCCATCGACAGGCCTGTCGTCAATAATGTTGATAAAACATTAGGATTTATCGCCGCGCCTGACAGCGCCACCTTTACCCACACCGGCTTAGCCAATCCATTTGGCCGGCTTGCGCGCTCCACCTTACAACGCGTCAGCTGGCGATTACGCGACGGCCAATTACAACGTCTCACTTGGGGCTCGCCTGATGTCGTCGCCAGCACGCAACCCGCGGTACGTGTCATGCTCACCGGCATACAAGCATTACATTTTCGTTTTTTAGATAATAAAAATTTATTTTATCCCGTCTGGCCGCCGCCGGCCGGCACCCCGCAGGCGTTACCGCGCGGCGTAGAAATTTCCATACAATCGACGGCGTGGGGGCACATCGCGCAATTTTACTTATTGCCACAAGGAAAAAATGATGCGCCATAACCGCGGCACCGCGATCGTCCTCGCATTATTTATCACCGCGCTCGTCGCGGCGATCGCGGTCACGCTGATGTTACGCGTTAAAATTGATACGCAACGCACGCGCTTGACGCTCGATCAAATACAAGCAAATTTATATGCCGATGGCGCGCTATTGTGGGCAAAAAATCAATTGCGCAATGATGCGCTCCAGCAACATCCCGACCAAGCGATCGATCGCCTCCCCTTGACATCGCCTGACAATGTGCAAGGCGGCGTACATATCCGTACCATCATCACGGATGCACAAAGTCAATTAAATCTTAATAATTTAAATGATCCTTTATATCAAGCCCTGTTTGCACGCCTCATCCAGTTGCTTGCGCCCAGCACGCGCGCCACAGACATTAAAAAAATTATTGCCGCCACCACCGATTGGATCACACGTGGCGCGCACAATACGGCCTTCGACCAACGCTATGCAAAAGCAACACCGGCCATACATCACCCACATCAACTTTTTGCCAGCGTCAGTGAATTAGAAAATGTCGCAGGCATGACACCCGCGCTCTATCAACAATTAGCGCCCTATTTAACGGCGCTACCCAACAAAACGCCGCTCAACATCAATAGCATGCCAAAAATACTCTTGATGTCCCTCGCAGACGGTATAACCGATACAATGGCCAGCGCACTGATTGCGCAACGCCCGTTTGCTTCACTTAATGCACTCGCACAATTTCCGCTTGTCAAAAACAGTGCGATTGCGCAAAATGGCCTAACGGTAATCAGCCAATATTTTCTGATTCAAACAAACATACGTGGAAACAGCCAGCAAATGACACGCTATAGTTTACTCATGCGCCAAACGCTCAATGGCAAACCGACTATCACCGTGCTATGGCAAAGTCAGGGAACGTTATGAGCCTTTATACATTAGGCGAATTATCAAAAGAAACGCACGTGCCGCCCGATGCCGATGTTATTTTGCTCGTCCCTAGCGAAGATTGCCTGCTCACCTCTGTACAATTACCCGCCGTCGCAAAGCGCGCCTTACGCGCGGCTATTCCTGCGGCACTAGAAGAGCAACTCGTAGAGGATATTGATACACTGCATTTTGCGATAGGTGAGCGACAAACCGATGACACGTATCCTGTCGCCGTCGTGGCGCGCGCCAAAATGCAAGCTTGGCTAGAGGTTGCAGAAAGCTTCGGCATCACACCTACACAAATGCTGCCCGATTGCTTTGCATTACCGTATAAACCTGACAGCTGGCAAATAGCCGTGACAGAGACACGCTGCGTTATTCGCACAGGGGCATATAATGGATTTGCCGCGTCGCCCGCGCAATTAGAGGCCTATTTAACGCTTTCGCCCCCCACAAACAGCACACGCCAAATAGGCCTACCAAAACAAATATGTGCACCCGTATTGAATTTACTGCAAGATACCTTTCAACCCAAAAAACGAACCGCCGCATGTCAAAAAACATGGTGGCTCACTGCAAAATTAGTCGCCGGTTTATTCATATGGGTATTTGTGTGGAACAGCATCAGTTGGATATACCTAAATCACCAAAACCAGCAATTATACAGCGAAATTAAACATATTTATCAACACCAGTTTCCCGCCGCCACCGCCATGGTCGCACCCCGTGAGCGCTTACTCGAAAAATTACAACACGCCGCAAGCCAAGGCAATGATCAGGGTTTCATCGCATTATTACGCGCCATCAGCCCTATTTTGACAACTGCGCCGACGCTCAACATCATGCAATTAAATTATCATGCACCGATATTAACAGTGAATCTCACTGCGCAATCATTTGCTACGCTAGAAGATGTCGTCAGCCGCCTGAACGCCGCGGGCATTAAAAGCAAGCAAAGCAATGCCACAACGACCCCGAACGGTATCACCGCAACTTTAATCATACAAGGAAAGCAAGCAACATGAAGGACACATGGCAACAACTCACACCCAATGAACAACGCATGACTGTTGCAATCAGTATTTTATTATTTATTGTCATCGCGCTCAGTGCGTGGCTCATGTTGGCAAATAGCGTGGCCGATTTACACGCGCAAGTACGGCAACGACATCAATTATTAGTCTTTATGCAACAAGCGGATGCACGCCTCAGCGGACATAGCGCTAAAAAATCGAGCCAAAATTCACATGGCGATATGCTAGCACTTGCCGCCACATTACAAACAGATATTGCCACCATGCCACTGGCAGCACATTTGGTACAATTACGCCCGACAGAAAACAACACGTTGCAGCTCAGCGTCAAGCAAGCCAGTTTCAGTCAATTAATGGATTTTTTAACGCAAGCAGAGGAAAAGTATGGTTTGCAAGTGACTGCGGCGAATATCAAACATGGCGAGCAAATAGGCATTGTAGATGCAACACTCGAAATGTCGGCTTAGCATTTTCTATATTGCGAGACGCGCAACGTCTCGCAAGACAGATTTCGATTTTAGGCTCTGCGCATAAATAACTTTGACAGATTGCGCCCAGCGTGGTGTCAGATATAAGCGTACCGGAAGAAGAAAAATCGCAGGAATACTGAAGTATTTCGAGGTTT
>VFKI01000026.1 GCA_009885665.1 Gammaproteobacteria bacterium | reverse complement strand
AAGGGGGAGAATCGCGATTCTCCCCCTTAAGAATCCCCCATCGCGCAAAGTCAGGTTGCATCTGGCCTCGCTGGTGTTTTTCGAAGATTGTGCTGAATGGTTACTTTAAAAAAAAATAACTATTCAGATGGCTGCTCGGGCGAAGCCCTCGTTACGCCACTTAAGGGGGAGAATCGCGGTTCTCCCCCTTAAGAATCCCCCATCGCGAAAAGTTAGGTTGCTTCTGGCTTCGCGGGTGTTTTTTGGAGATCGTGCTGAATGGTTACAAAAAAAGATGAATAAACATATATTAATTGTCGGGCCTGCTTGGGTAGGTGACATGGTGATGGCGCACAGCTTGTTGCAATTGTTGCGCAGCCAGCATCCCACCGCTGAAATCGATGTGTTGGCGCCAGGTTGGAGCGCAGCTTTGTTGGCGCGCATGCCAGAGGTCAATGATGCAATCGTCATGCCGCTGGGGCATGGCGTGTTGGCATTGGGTGAACGCTATCGTCTTGGCAAACAATTACGCGCTAAAAAATATACGCAAGCAATCGTGCTGCCTAATTCTTTTAAGTCTGCCTTGATCCCATTTTGGGCGCATATTCCTTTGCGCACCGGTTTTCGGGGTGAGTGGCGGTATGGTGTATTGAATGATGTGCGGCGGTTGGATAAAAATCATTTACCGTTGATGGTGGAACGATTTGTAGCGTTGGGCGTGCCGGCGGATGGCGAAATGCCCCGCCCTTATCCTGTGCCACGTCTCACCGTGACGGCTGAAATGTGCCATGCCACGCTGACAAAATATGCGTTGACAGTCAATCAGCCGGTATTGGCGTTATGCCCAGGCGCGGAATTTGGCGCAGCTAAGCGTTGGCCGGAAAAATATTATGCAGCGGTTGCACGCGAAAAAATTGCGGCGGGTTGGCAGGTTTGGTTATTAGGCTCTACCAACGACTGCGCGGTGACCGCGGCGATTGCGCAGCTTGCGCCGGGGTGCGTAGATTTGGCGGGCAAGACGGCGTTGGGTGAAGCGATTGATTTATTGGCGCAAGTGACGGCGGTTGTGACAAATGATTCTGGCTTGATGCATATTGCTGCAGCGTTGCAAAAACCCTTGGTTGCGGTGTACGGTCCGACCAGTGTGGGCTTTACGCCCCCTTTATCTGCTTCGGCCAAAGTGGTGAGTTTAAACTTGGATTGTCAGCCGTGTTTTCAGCGGACTTGCCCGTTAAAACACCATAAATGCATGGAAGATTTATTACCGTCGACAGTAAGCGCTGCATTAAATGAGTTACTGTCATGAAGCGCGTACTGATCGTTAAAATGTCGTCGATGGGCGATGTCATTCACACGTTGCCGGCCGTAACCGATGCATGGCGTGCATTGGGCGATGAAGTGCAATTTGATTGGCTGGTTGAAAAAAGTTTTGCCGAAATTCCCAGCTGGCATCCGGCTATGCACACAGTTATACCGATTCGCTTGCGTTATTGGCGGCGTCATTTAGGTGCACGACAAACGTGGCAAGAATTGCGTGCTTGTTTAAAAACGTTGCGCGCCACAAAATATGATTTAATTATCGATGCGCAAGGGTTATTAAAAAGCGCTTTGTTTGCCGCTATGTCGCGTGGCGAGCGGGCGGGATTAGATAAACAGTCGGCGCGCGAAAGCGTATCTGCTTTATTTTATCAACAAAAAATAGCGGTGCCTAAAAAACAGCATGCCATACAGCGCGTGCGCCAATTGTTTGCGACGGCGTTGGGTTATGCTGTACCCCATGATGTGCCAGCCTATGGTCTCGATCGCCAACATTTTTTTACAGAAAACACCCCAGAAAAATATATCGTGTTTTTACATGGCACGACATGGGTTAGCAAATTATGGCCGGAACATCATTGGATTGCCTTGGCGCAATTAGCGCATGACCATGGATTTAAGGTGCGGCTCGGTTGGGGCAATGCCGAGGAGCAAGCGCGCGCCGCGCGTATTGCGGCGGCAGTATCGGAAAATGGCGTCGACGTTTTGCCTGCGCAAAGTTTGCGTGGCATGGCGAGCGTGTTGGCGGGCGCGCATGCCGTTGTGGCGCTCGATACCGGTTTAACGCATCTTGCAGCTGCGCTGGCCGTGCCGACGGTGTCATTGTATGGGCCCAGCAGCGCAGTGTTGACGGGCGCGCAAGGTGCGCAACAAACGCATTTGGCTGCGGATTGGCCGTCTTGCGCGCCGTGTTTTCAGCGCACGTGCAGTTGGCGCGGCGAGCAAGTGACCTCAGCGCAAGGCGAAGTATTGACGCCGACTTGTTTGGCACACATTATGCCAGAGCGGGTGTGGCAAATTATTTCCGACATTCCGCACCTTTGTCTTTTTCGATAACTCTTCGTTAAAAATGTGTTTTAAATGCTCATTTACTTGCATGTAAACTGCGCTT
>VFKI01000150.1 GCA_009885665.1 Gammaproteobacteria bacterium | reverse complement strand
CCCATCGCGTAAAGTCAGGTTGCACCTGGCCTCGCTGGTGTTTTTCGAAGATTTTGCTGAATGGTTACAATAATTTTTTATATTTTTTTTTATAGGCGGGAGCAAGCTTATGCAGGTATCTGTGGAAACACTCAGCACATTAGAGCGGCGTCTGAAGGTCGTTGTGCCAGCGGAAAAATTAACGGCTGAATTTGACAAGCGTATTGCTGGCATTGCTAAAAATGCACGTATTGCGGGCTTTCGTCCAGGTAAAGCGCCTTTGCATATCATTAAGCAAAAATTTGGTAATTCAGCGCGTAGCGAGGCTTTAAGTGAAGTCATCCAAGCTTCTCTGTTTGACGCGTTGCGTTCACACAAATTGAATCCAGCCGGTACGCCGCACGTCGAACCCCTTAATATTACTCCAGATCAACCGCTAGAATTTGTGGCTACGCTCGAAGTGTATCCAGATGTCAGTGATGTGCAATTTACGCCCGCACAGATTGAAAAAGAGGCAGCGAAAGTTGCTGAAGCCGATATTGATTTTGCTTTAGAAAAAATCCGCAGTCAGGATAAGCACTGGGTGATAGCCGATCGTGCATGCCAAACGGGTGACCGCGTCAAAATTGATTTTGTCGGCAAGCTTGAGGGTGAAGCGTTTCCGGGTGGTGCGGCACAAGGTCATCAGTTAGTATTGGGTAATGGCGGCATGATTCCTGGTTTTGAAGAAGGCATTGTGGGTATGCAAGCAGGGGAAGAAAAAATCATTACGGTTACTTTTCCTGCTGAATACCATGCTAAAACATTAGCGGGTAAGGAAGCGACGTTTGATATTACCGTGCACACCGTCGAAGCGGCAGAATTACCCCCCATCGACGCTGAATTTGTTAAAAAATTTGGGATTGAAAGTGGTGAGGTGAGCGAGCTGCGCAAGGAAATCCATGAAAACCTGGTGCGCGAATGTGATCGATTGATCAAGGCACGTTTAAAAGAAACTGTCTTTGCTGAATTATTGGCGCAAAATCCATTGGATTTACCAAAAGCATTGGTGGAGCGCGAGGCGAGTCGCTTGCACGCTAGCCTGCATGCACATTCGCATCATGGTCGTGATACGGAGTGTAACGGTCATGATCCTGCTGACATGGCGCGTTTGCAAGCCGCTGCGCAACGTAATGTGCGCTTGAATTTAGTGGCAGGTGGATTGTTGGAAAAGCATGCCATCAAAGTAAGCAATGACGCAATTCGCGCACGCCTCGAGCAATTAGCTGCGCCTTATGATGACGCTGAGAAAGTCATAAATTGGTACTATGGTAACGCTGAAGCATTGAAGCAGGTCGAATCAATGTTGATGGAAGAGCTATTGGTTGATAAGCTGCTAGAAGGTGTTACGGTAGTTGAAAAGCCGACGACTTACCAGACGCTGATTGCGGCGCATCAATAGCTCTCTGCATGATGATCATTTTGGCACTATTCAAGCGGTGTCAGATTTTGCAGAATTTGTAATAGATACATTTCACTTGATCAAGGAACATCACATGACAATACAGTCTAATCTCGTCCCCATGGTGGTTGAACAAACTGCGCGGGGTGAGCGTGCCTATGATATTTTTTCGCGTTTATTGAAAGATCGCATTGTGTTTATTATCGGGCCAATCGATGATGTCGTTGCTAATTTAGTGGTTGCGCAATTATTGTTTCTTGAATCAGAAAACGCAGATAAAGAGATTTCACTGTATATCAATTCGCCAGGCGGTGTAGTGACAGCGGGTCTTGCGATTTATGATACTATGCAGTTTATCAAACCGGATGTCAGTACCATGTGCCTCGGCCAAGCGGCGAGTATGGGCGCATTATTGTTGGCGGGCGGTGCAGCAGGTAAACGTTATGCATTACCCAATGCGCGCGTCATGATTCATCAGCCATTGGGTGGTGTGCAAGGGCAGGCTTCTGACATTGCGATTCATGCGGAAGAAACGCTCAAAGTACGTACGCGTCTGAACCGTATTTTGGCGCATCATACTGGGCAACCAGAAGACGTGATAGCCAGAGATACGGATCGCGATAATTTCATGAGTCCAGAACGCGCCATGGAATATCGCTTAATCGATAAAGTGATGCACATGCGTGCACCCTTATCGATTAAAGAAAAAGCGTAATAACGCCGTTTCAACGCGGCGTTATCAAAAAAGACGAATGTTCAGGCTGTCGCCGACATTCCGCACCAAAGTATTTTTTGCATAAATCGAGGCAAAAATGCGTTTTAAAGCGCAGTTTACACACACGTAAATGAGCATTTAAAACGCATTTTTAACGAAGCGTTATCAAAAAAGACGAAGGTGCGGAATGTCGGCTGAGAATCTATCCTATTTTTAAGGTGGAGTAATAATGGCAAAAGCCGGTGATAAAGAATTGGTACATTGTTCATTTTGCGGTAAGAGTCAACGTGAAGTGCGTAAATTGATTGCAGGGTCGACGGCTTATGTCTGTGATGAATGCGTTGCTTTATGTTATGACATCATCATGGAGGACCGTAAGAAAGACAAACAATCTACGGATCAAGGCAAAGAGGGAACGACTACGCCAATTGAAGCAGCGTTGCCTGAATTGCCACCACCGACGGAAATTCGTCGTATTCTCGATGAATATGTGATCGGTCAAGCACATGCTAAAAAAACCTTAGCTGTTGCGGTATACAATCATTACAAACGCTTACGTAGTCACCAACAACCGACGGACGTGGAAATTACCAAGAGTAATATTCTCATGATCGGACCCACGGGGTGCGGTAAAACCTTGTTAGCCGAAACGCTGGCGCGTATTTTAAATGTACCTTTTGTGATTGCCGATGCAACGACGCTGACGGAAGCGGGCTATGTCGGTGAAGATGTCGAAAACGTGATCCATAAATTGCTGCAAAAATGCGACAATAATGTCTCACGCGCACAAATGGGGATTATTTATATCGATGAAATCGATAAGATTACGCGTAAATCGGAAAATCCGTCTATTACGCGTGATGTGTCGGGTGAAGGCGTACAGCAAGCGTTATTAAAATTAATTGAAGGTACGATCGCCGCCATTCCGCCGACCGGTGGCCGTAAACATCCGCAGCAAGAGTTTACCCAAGTTGACACACGTAACATTTTATTTATTTGTGGCGGCGCATTTGCTGGCTTGGATAGAATTATTCGCGATCGTTCAGAAAAGTCAGGGATAGGATTTTCGGCTGATATACGCAGCAAAGCCGATGCCAAAAGCAATGATGATTTATTACGTGAAACGGAACCGGCAGATCTCATTAAATTTGGCCTCATTCCAGAATTAATTGGTCGCTTACCGGTTGTCACTATGTTGGAGGATCTGGATAAGGCGGCGCTCATCCAAATTTTGACAGAACCTAAGAATGCACTGGTTAAACAATATAATAAATTGTTTGAGATGGAGGGTGTTGAATTGGAGTTTCGTACGGCGGCGTTGGAGCGGGTGGCGACTTTGTGCGTAGAAAAGAAAACTGGCGCACGGGGTTTACGTTCTATCCTTGAAAAAGCGTTACTTGACACCATGTATGAATTACCATCATTCTCTGCGAGTGTTGCAAAGGTAATTATTGATGAGCCGACGATTAATGGCACTTCAGATCCCATTTTCTTATATCGAAATGAGGAACCTACTGCGATAGCTGCTTCTGAATGATTACCGATATTCGTATCCCCTACTTAAAGTAGGGTAGATGTTGGCGATGGGGGAGTTGTTAGAGGGGGAAAAAACGGCAGGAAAGCCGTTTTTGTCGCACCCAGTGCGCCCGAAGGGCAAGCCTCCAGGGATGGAGGCGAGACACTGCGCTATTCTCCCCGCACTCAGTTTCTCTACCCTATCTTTTGTAATAGATACCGATATTCTTTAAATACGAGGAATTTGCTTATGTCAGCAGAAGATACCGGTAAGATGGAAAAATCAGTGAAAACGGCGAAGAAAACGCCTAGCTTGCCCGGCATTCCTGTTTTACCGTTACGTGACATCGTCGTTTATCCATTTCTGGTCGTGCCATTATTTGTCGGTCGTGAGCGTTCCATTCGTGCGCTGGAAGTGGCGATGGCAGCGGATAAACAAATCATGGTGGTGACGCAAAAAAATGCATCAGAAGAGTCACCCAGCGAAGAGGGTGTGTACCGCGTCGGTACGCTTGCGACTGTGTTGCAATTATTAAAGCTGCCAGATGGCACCGTCAAAGTATTAATCGAAGGTGTACGCCGCGCAGAAATCATGCGGTTTTTACCTGTATCCGAATACTTTTTGGCAGATGTTGCCTTGATCGGTGATGTTAATACGCAGCCAGAGCAATTAGAAGGGTTGATACGTTCGCTGAAGTCGCAATTTGAGCAATACGTAAAATTAAATCGCAAAATTCCATCAGAAATCGTGCCTACGGTATTAGCCATAGAAGATGCCGGACGTTTGTCTGATAGCATCGCGTCACAATTAACATTGAAATTGGAAGAAAAACAAAAGATTCTTGAAATTTTAGATTTGCCGGCACGGCTTGAAAAGCTGGTTGGCGTCATGGAATCAGAAATTGATTTATTACAAGTTGAGAAAAAAATTCGCGGCCGTGTTAAACGTCAGATGGAAAAGACGCAACGTGAGTATTATCTTAACGAGCAAATGAAAGCTATCCAAAAAGAATTGGGCGAATTGGAAGAAGTGCCTAACGAATTGGAAGCGATGACAAAAAAATTGGAACAATCCGGCATGCCAGCCGAAGCGCAGGCAAAATGTAAAACAGAATTAAATAAATTAAAATTGATGCCGCCGATGTCAGCAGAAGCCACCGTATCGCGCAATTATCTTGATTGGATGCTGTTGCTACCTTGGAATAAACATTCTGAATTACGTGTCAGTCTCGCGGAAGCAGAAAAAATCTTAAATGATGAGCATTATGGCTTACAAGAAGTCAAAGAGCGCATTATTGAATATCTGGCAGTGAATAAACGCGTGACAAAGTTGAAAGGGCCCATTTTGTGTTTAGTGGGGCCGCCAGGCGTAGGGAAAACTTCGTTGGGTCAATCGATTGCGAATGCCACCGGCAGAAAGTTTATTCGTATGTCACTGGGGGGTATACGAGATGAAGCGGAAATCCGCGGTCATCGTCGTACCTATATCGGTGCATTGCCGGGTAAGATTATTCAGAAAATTTCTAAGAGTGACGCCAATAATCCTTTCTTTTTGCTAGATGAAATTGACAAAATGGCGATGGACTTTCGTGGCGATCCAGCAGCGGCATTATTGGAAGTGCTGGATCCTGAGCAAAATCATGCATTCAACGATCATTATCTGGAAGTGGATTACGATCTGTCTGATGTGATGTTTGTCGCGACGGCAAATTCTTTGGATATTCCCGCAGCCTTGCGTGATCGCATGGAAATTATTCGTATTCCAGGCTATACCGAAGATGAAAAAGTCAATATCGCGACGCGACATTTACTGCCAAAGCAAATCAAGGCAAATGGATTAGCGCCGGGAGAGCTCGAAATTCCAGCTGAGACAGTGCGTGATATCGTGCAACACTACACCCGTGAAGCCGGTGTGCGTAATTTGGAACGTGAAATCTCCAAAATTTGCCGTAAAGTGGTTAAAGAGATTTTGTTACGCAGTGATCCAACTGCTGCAATAAAAGCAGTGGATAAAATGGCAGAAACGAAACAAAAGACCGCTGCAATAGAAGCAGTGGATAAAACGGCAGAAACGAAACAAAAGACCGCTGCAATAGAAGCAGTGGATAAAACGGCAGAAACGAAACAAAAGACTGCTAAAAAAGTGGCAGCACAGGCAATCACAGAAACGGTTGTTCCGCCGCTTGTTGTCACGATTGCTGATTTAGAAAAATATTTAGGCGTGCGGAAATTCCGTCATGATATGGCGGCTGAAAAAGATCAAATTGGTCAAGTGAAAGGGCTGGCGTGGACGGAAGTGGGCGGTGAATTGCTGGAAATCGAAGCGGTGACCTTGCCTGGTAAGGGTAAAACCGTTTATACCGGCCAGCTGGGTGAAGTGATGCAGGAATCGATTCAAGCGGCGCTCACTGTGGTACGTTCGCGTGCGGCAATGTTGGGAATTAAAAAAGATTTCTTTGAAAAGCATGACTTGCATATCCATGTGCCAGAAGGCGCAACACCAAAAGATGGTCCTAGTGCAGGTATCAGTATGTGTACGGCTTTGGTTTCTGTGCTGACGCGAATTCCGGTGCGCGCGGATTATGCCATGACGGGTGAGATTACCTTGCGTGGTGAAGTGTTGGCGGTGGGCGGGATTAAAGAAAAGTTGCTGGCGGCGCATCGTGGTGGTATCCGTCATGTGTTAATTCCGCTAGAAAACGTCAAGGATTTGAAAGAAATCCCAGACAATATCAAGAAAGATCTTGATATCAAAGCCGTGCGTTGGATTGATGAAGTCTGGACGTTGGCGTTGAACGGCAACTTAACCCAGTTGGCGTTAAAGGCAAAAAAACGCAGCAAGCTGAAGGGTAAGGTATCAAAAGGCGCCGTAGTGACGGCTAAGGCACGTAAAGGGCGTGCGGGCGATCAGGCAAGGACGCATTGAAGATTTTTAGTATCTCACAAAAGATAGGGTAGAGGGACTGAGTACACAGCACGCTGCATTGATATAAAAGATAGGGTAGAGGGACTGAGTACACAGCACGCTGCATTGATATAAAAGATAGGGTAGAGGAACTGAGTGCGCAGTACACTGCATTGACGAGCGTCAGGCATCATCTGCCCTTTCTTTTGTAGAAGATCCGCAGAATATATGCAAAAAATGAAAATGTTGCTTGACATGCCTTTCATGCAGTTGGTATAAAGTCACTCTCCAGTTGAGGCATCATCATCCGCTGCAAGAAAGTGTGTAGCGTATCAGTAGATAATGGTGTTCACTATATAAAAGTTGGGGCATGTTACCGTATCTCCTACATAAATTAGGGTAATGGGTAGCGATGGGGGAGTTGTTAGAGGGGGAGAGCGCTATTCTCCCCCTCTGACGCTCATCAAGGCAGTCTGCTGCGTACTTCTGTTCTTCTACCCTATCTGTTTGTAGTAGATACATGTTACCTGATCAGAGATTGCCTGCCTGATCTTGAATGAGTAAATACAGAATATTTTATTAACTATGGATAGAATGCAGGGGATATATGAATAAAGCTGAGATTATCGAATACATTTCTGACAAGGCCGAGTTGACCCGCGCGAGTGCTGAACGTGCTGTCGCAGCGTTGTTTGAAGCCGTCACAACTTCACTCAAGAAAGATGAGCCTGTTGTTCTTATTAATTTTGGTACATTTGTTGTGAGAAAGCGTGCTGCCAGAAAAGGTCGTAATCCACAGACGGGTAAAGAAATCAGTATTAAAGCGGCTAAAGTAGTGGGTTTTAAAGCCGGTAAGGCACTGAAAGAAGCTGTTAAGGACGAAAAGAATTGAGAGTAAGAAGCTCTCTTTAACGATGGAAGAAAAAGTTCACGGAAGATAACGCTAAGGGTGCTTAGCTCAGTTGGTAGAGCATCGCCCTTACAAGGCGAGGGTCGGGGGTTCGAGCCCCTCAGCACCCACCAGAGAGCGGAGTGGTAGTTCAGTTGGTTAGAATACCGGCCTGTCACGCCGGGGGTCGCGGGTTCGAGTCCCGTCCACTCCGCCATATTATGAATAAGGTTCAGAAAAATGCTGCAAAGCATACATGATCGCACCCATGGTTGGATCGCAGGGATAGTGTTGGGTCTTGTTATTCTATCCTTTGCCGGTTGGGGCATACACAGTTATCTTGTCATGACAGACGCAAGTGCTATTGTCGCCAAGGTCAATAGCAAAACTATTTCACGTCAAGAGGTTGCGACAGCTTTTGAGCGTGCGCAACGTCAATTATTACAGCCTGATAGCAAAAGCGGCTACCAACCTTCTCCTCAAGCAGATGCGCAGTTACGTAAACAAGTGCTGCAAGATTTAATTAATAACAGTATTATGACGCAAGCGTTGAAATCAGACGGATATCGTACTGATAAAGCTCAGCTAGAAAATTTTTTAGAAGCTATGCCGCAGTTTCAACAAGATGGCCAGTTTTCACCACAACAATTTGCGAATATCTTGGCAAATACCCAATATTCCATGCAAGGTTTTTTAGACCTCATCACGACATCACTATTGGCGCAGCAATTGCAGCAAGGCATTCAGATGAGTGTGTTGGCATTGCCGAACGAAGTGACACGTGCAGCAGCATTGTGGGGGCAGCAGCGCGATGTCGGATATTTGCTGATTCCAAGCACATTGTTTGCCCATAAAAAAATATCAATCAGCGATGCGGATATTGAAAATTATTACCAACAGCATGCAAAATCGTTTGATCAACCCGCTAAAGTCAGTCTCGATTATCTTGAATTATCGGTTGATGCCATTGCCGCGACTATCCATCCAGATGATACAGCATTACAACGTTTTTACAGTGCTAATCAAGAAAGGTTTAGCCAAAATGGTAAGCTAAAGCCTTTTGCTAAAGTGCGCGCCGATGTGGCTGTGGCGTTGAGTCATCAATTAGCACAGGCGCGTTTTGCCACACAGCGCGAGCAGCTTGCTAGCCTGACATATGAGCATGCCGACAGTTTGCAAGCAGCTGCACAAAAACTGGGTCTCAAGATTGCCAGCACCGCAGAATTTACGCAAGATCAAGGCAATAAAGAAGATATTTCTGCTAATGCTAATGTACGTACCGTCGCATTTTCCGCTGATGTAATGGAAAATCATAATAATAGTGACGTGATTCAAATAGATCCGATGCATGTTGTGGTCGCGCGCATCAAGCATGTTGTTCCAGCGGCACCCTTACCCTTGCTCGCCGTGCGCGAGCAAATCGTGACAAGTTTGCAGACGCAGAGGCGCAATCAACAATTACAAGAATTAGCGGCAAAAGTGCAAACTGACTTAAGTGCGGGACATTTAGATCCAACGCAAGTGGCGAAACAATATGATGGTGTCAAGTGGCAGCGTGTGGGTTGGGTGAGTCAACAGGATAAACAGGATAAACAGGATAAACAGAATAAAGATAAAAAAATAGAGGGTACTATTGTCAGCGCATTGTTTAATATGCCGGCTAGCGAGAAGGGCGGTGTAAAACCAGCGTGGGCGATGGTGGAAGTGCCAGCGGGCTATGCAGTGGTCGGCTTGTTTGGTGTGAAAGCCGGGGATGTGCTGGATAAACAAGACGCGGAAAAATTGGCGCAGCAATTGCAAGAAATACATTTCGCTTTGGAATTTGATGCGTATCAAAGAAGTTTAGTGCAAGAGGCGACAGTGGATGTTGTGAATGGTAATAGTTAACGCATTTTTGCTTCGATTTATACAAAATAGGTAACTATTCAGATGGCTAGTCGGGCAAATAGCTCGCCCGCCTGACGCCACCAAAGGGGGAGAATCGCGATTCTCCCCCTT
>VFKI01000097.1 GCA_009885665.1 Gammaproteobacteria bacterium | reverse complement strand
TTCATATTAATGAATTGCCTCCCGTCAACACCGTGCCAGGCCCGCAATGTGTGGTGGAAGGCGGCTCATTAAGTTTCAATTATGAAAATGGCAACAGTATTTCTGTCACCGATACGGACGGTGATGTCGATAAGGTTGTGTTACATGTTAGCAGCGGCGTGCTCGTGATTGGTGACAGCGCAGGGGCAAATGTGTGCGGTAATAATACCGATACTGTTACCTTGACGGGTTCGCAACAAGACATTAATGCGGCCTTGCAGAGTTTAGGCTTTATAGCGCCGGCTCAGGTTTGCGAAGTTAAATTGACTGTCACGAGTTATGATACAGACAATGAAGAGGATTGCGGCTGTGAAAACGGCGAAGATAATTCTACTACCCGCTGTGTTGATATTTGTGTTAAAGCACCGCCGGTTTTCCGCGACACATTGCCACCTGATGCGATTAAGCCGATTATCACTGCGTACAATGGGCAAGGTTGGTTGGGATATCCACCACCACAGGCGTTTGAAGTTCAATCATTAAGCTGGGGCTGGGTAAATAGACCTACGTTCGTTGATTTATCGCCGATCGTGCTGGGTTTTGAAACAGGCGTACAAAATATGGCACGCGGCGCGTGTGAGGGCGGTGCAGGGATGTTGGCTTTCGGTGTTTATCCTGCGCCTAGCTTATTGTCAAATACAGTTGAGTATTATACGGCTTCTGATATTTATGCGCCGTATCCTACCCGCTATGGCCAAGAGAACGTTATCAATTATGACCCATATACGACTGACCGTTATCAATCGTTGAGTCAATCTGTGATAGATGGTGCGAATATCGATGTGCATGCACCATGGTATTCGGTTGCACCGTCGGCTATGCCATTATTGGGCGGTGCAACTGCGGCGACATGTGGTGTCATGGAGCGGATGCCGGCTACTGTTGCACCGGTGGAGCAGCAGCACCATCATCATCGCCACCATCACGGCGTTGAGTATAAAGGCGCAGTATTGGAATCACGGGCTTTTCAACAACGTGTTCAAACGCTGTTGCACGATTTTGGGATTGGTTGATGGGTTGTGCCCACACATAAAAAAGGGAGGATCGCGATCCTCCCTTTTTTTTGGGTATAACTAAATTAAGCGACTTCTTCGGTTGCTAATTTGCGGCAGGTTTCAGCGCAACGACGGCAAGCTTGGACACAGCGCTGTAGGCGTTCATCGGTGATTTTTTCACAGACCTGGGCAACAGTTTCGCAAATTTCAGCGCAAGATTCGGAAATGCTACGGCAGACGGAGGTCACTTGGCTGCTATTGACGGTGCAGCTGCGGCGTAGGATGTCGGCGGTGGTTTGGCAAATTTGAATGCAGTCTGACAATAAGACGACCACTTGCTGGTCAATCAATTTGCCACCAGATTTAAGATTATGTTGAAAAAGGGTTTCTTCACAGACATCATGGCAATGCGTACAGGCGGTAATGGTCGTGACGGGTGTTTGAGGTGCGTTCATTATGGCAATCTCCTTATTGCAAACGGTTGAGGTGTTTACTTAAGACGGACGATGTCGATTTACACTCTCCACCTTGCCACTCTAGCAGATCGGTCGAATTTTTGCCAGGTGGGCTATGCGTGACGAGGCGCTAGGCTGATTGCCAATGCCTCAGCAAACCACGGCGTGAAATGCTCAGGATGTTGCGTCAATTCAATGTTAAGCGCATCCAGGCTCACCCAGCGCCAGTCATGGACTTCCGCGGCGTTGGGTTGAAATGTTGCGTCTCCGGGCGCCAGCGTGCCAATCAGGACATGATCAATTTCATTTTCGATCAAGCCATTGTCAAAATGGGCGATATAGTGGAAGCGGCCGACGGTGTGTAATGTGAGCTGAATACCCATTTCTTCGTATAAACGCCGTTCGCCGGCGGTCACGATCTTTTCGTCTGGATGGGGGTGTGAGCAGCAGGTATTGGTCCAATAACCGCCTGAATGATATTTATCGAGCGCGCGTTGCTGTAGTAATAGTTCACGGCCGTGCGTAGGGTGATCGCGGAAGACAAATACTGAAAATGCGCGGTGGCATGCACCTTGTTGGTGGGCGCTGAGCTTGTCTTGGGTGCCGATGGGTTGGTCATTTTCATCCACCAGCACGACATGAGTTGCCGTCATTGGCTCTCTTCCAGTAGAATAGGTGCCCTTTATAGCACAGATTGTGTAGGTTGAACATATTTATATGCGCTGGCAAACAACTGAACAGATTGCAACTATCCCTATGCGCCTTGTAGGGCCCTTACGCTTTGCAGGTCCTGATGTCACGGGCGAGATTATGTTGCCATTGGCAACTTTCGAGACGCCGCTGTGGCCATCCACGCATCGCGGTGCACGCGTATGCGCTGAGGCGGGTGGCGTGCGCGCTGTCGTCATTGATGAGCGTATGACCCGTTCCGTGTTATTTGAAGCGGACAGTGTTATCGAAGCTCAAGAAGCGGTCATTAATGTCCAGCAACACCGCGAAGCCATGCAAACCATTATTGCGGAAACCAGCCAATATGCGCGTTTGATTGATATTCATACGCAAGTTGTTGGCACGTTGGTATTTGTGCGGTTTGAATTCAATACCGGCGATGCGGCGGGTCATAATATGGCGACGCTTGCAGCGGATCGATTATTGGAATGGGTATTGCTGCGTTTTCCGCATTTGCGTTACGTTTCGATTTCCGGTAATTATTGTACGGATAAAAAAGCGTCGGCGGTCAATGGTATCTTAGGGCGTGGTAAATATGTCGTGGCTGAAGTTACGATTTCGCGCCAACTGTGTGAAAAAATGCTGCGCACCACACCAGAAAAAATTGTTCAGCTTAATATTAAGAAAAATTTAATTGGTAATATTGTCGCCGGCAGTTTGCGTACGGCCAATGCGCATTTTGCCAATATGTTGTTGGGTTTTTATTTGGCAACGGGTCAAGATGCAGCAAATATTATCGAAGGCTCGCAA
This sequence comes from Gammaproteobacteria bacterium, assembly GCA_009885665.1. Classification (GTDB taxonomy): domain Bacteria; phylum Pseudomonadota; class Gammaproteobacteria; order DSM-16500; family DSM-16500; genus VFKI01. Next base: position 6,960 of record VFKI01000097.1, on the reverse strand, counting down.
GGCATGACCTATGCTGAAGTGCGTGGCGACGAATTGTATTTCTCTGTGACGTTGCCTAATGTGATTGTCGGTACGGTGGGAAGTGGTAAAACCTTTGATTTTGTCAGAGAAAATATGCGCATACTGGGTTGTTTAGAGCCGCGTGAAACGGGTGAAAATGCGCGGCGATTGGCGATTATTGCGACTGGCGCAGTATTGTGTGGAGAGCTTTCTTTGTTAGCAGCGCAAACCAATCCGGGCGAATTGATTAAAACGCATTTAAAATTAGAGCGCAATCAACCTGCGCCTGGAGGTCTTGGTGGCTGAAATACGCGCGGGCATTGATGCATTAGCCTTGCAAACATCACGTTATGTTTTGGATCTTGACGTGTTGGCGGCGGCGCGTGGTGAAGAGGCGGATAAATTTCGTGTTGGCTTGGGTCAATTGCGTATGGCTGTGCCGCCACCGGATGAAGATGTTGTTACGCTGGCCGCTGCTGCGGCAAAACGTGTATTGCATGATATCGACTTATCGTCTATCGAAATGCTGATTTTTGCCACGGAATCAGGTATTGATAATTCTAAGGCCGCGGGCATTTATGTGCATAGTTTATTGGGTTTGTCTGAGCGTTGTCGCGTGGTGGAATGTAAGCAAGCGTGTTATGCCGCGACATTTGCTTTGCAAATGGCGATGCCTTTTTTGCGTGCCAATCCAACTAAAAAAATTTTATTGATTGCCTCTGATATTGCGCGTTATGGTTTGAATACGGCAGGTGAGTCGTCGCAAGGGTGCGCGGCGGTTGCCATGGTGTTGTCAGTTAATCCGCGGTTGTTGGCGTTAGAAAATGCATTTGGCGTTGTTACAGAAGATGTGATGGATTTTTGGCGGCCGATTGGGCGTGACGCAGCGTTGGTGGATGGAAAATATTCCAGTCGTTTGTATCTCGCTTTATTGGAAAAAACCTGGCAGCAGTATGCGCAACAATCGGGGCGTAGTTTTGCTGATCATGCCTATTTTTGTTATCACACGCCAGTGCCGCGCTTAGTGGAAAAAGCGCATAGCCAATTAGTGAAGCTGACTTTAGGCCGTGCGGTTGATATTCAAGCAGAGCAGTTAGCAAAAGTTCAGCCAGCGCTTATTTACGGTCGTCAAATTGGCAATGGTTATACTGCATCATTATATATGAGTTTGGCGAGTCTGTTGGATAATCTCGATGAAGATTTATCTGGTAAACGCATCGGTTTTTATAGTTATGGATCGGGGTGTGTGGCGGAATTTTTCAGCGGTATTGTGCAGGCGGGTTATCAGCAATATTTGCACCGTGATTTTCATCAACAGCAATTGGCGAGTCGTATTGTGTTATCTGCGGCGGAATATGAAAATTTTTATACCTATTCATTGCCGCAACAAGGCAATTTGCCCATCAATATAACGAGTGGTTTTCGGCTTGCGGCGGTGCGCGATTATAAGCGTATTTATGAACCCGTGGTAGCAGCAGAAGCCGTCAGCGTATGAAAGTCTATGCGCCGGGCAAGCTCATCTTGTCGGGAGAGCATGCGGTTGTGTATGGTGCGCCGGCGCTTGCTATGGCGGTTAATCGTTACGTTATGGCGGAAGCGCTGCCGCAAACCTTACCTTTGGTTTCATTTGATTTATCTGATCTTGGCATTGAGCAAGGCGTCAGTCTTGCGGGCTTACATCGCTTGCAAAGTCGCATTCGTCTGCAATATAAAAAATTTATCAGCGGCGAGTGTGGTATTCGCGAAGTATTACGTAAGTCGCATGAATTAGCGCAATTTGCATTTGGCATATTTTTTGAGGCGATAAAACCCAGCTTGCGACACGGCGTGCGGATTCGTTTGCAGTCAGATATTCCCGTGGGGTGTGGCATGGGGTCGTCGGCTGCGACCATTTTGGGTGTGGCGTATGCGTTGGTTAATTATTTAAAGCTTAACGTTGAACCTGATTTTTTTCTGCACTTGGGATTGGAAGCAGAAAATATGCAGCATGGTTTTTCCAGTGGCTTGGATTTACGCGTGTGTTTGCAAGGGGGTTGTTTGTTTATGCATAATAGCGCGTTTCAGCCGCGTGCTGTGCCACAATTTCCTTTGTATTTAGTGAATACGGGCATGCCGGAGGATTCAACCGGTGAATGCGTCAGTGCGGTTGCCAAACATTTTGCTGATCAGGCATTAATAGACGCGTTTAGCGAGGTGACTATCGCATTGGATGGTGCGTTGATAGAAAATAATTGGCACGGTTGTGTTGCTGCGGTACGCGCGAATCATCAATTATTAACTAAAATTGGCGTGGTTCCGCAAAAAATACTGCAATTTATCACGGAAATTGAAGCCAGTGCGGCGGCTGCAAAAATTTGCGGTGCAGGCGCTGTGCGAGGTGAGCATGCGGGGATTGTGATGGTGTTGACGCATGATGTGGAAGCATTAACGGAAATTGCCGCACGCTATCATTATGCGTTATTGCCTATTGTTGGCGAAGCGCAAGGAGTGCATGTTGCAGCATGATGCCGTTTGCGCTTCCGCGCCGGGCAGTCTGATGCTGTTGGGTGAATATGCTGTATTGCATGGCTATCCTGCACTGGTCGCGGCGATTGATCAGCGTATTACGGTCACGCTGACGCCACGCATCGATAAAAAAATTACGATCACTTCCGTGCTGGGTTCATACACAGCGGAGGTTGACGCAATTGAAATTAAACCCCCTTTTTCTTTTGTATGGGCGTGTTTACTTCAATATAAAAAATATTTAAGCCAGGGTTGCGATCTCAGTATTCATGCTGATTTTTCATCAACAGTGGGTTTTGCGTCGTCGGCAGCTGTTACCGTGGCGACATGTGCGGCGCTTTCGCAATGGCTGTCAATGCCATTAAATGCGATGCAACTTATTACGCAAGCGCGTGAAATTATCCGCGCTGTGCAGGGCGTAGGGTCAGGGGCAGATGTGGCTGCCTGTGTATTAGGGGGTGTGGTGGCTTATTGCGCCGCACCGTTGTCTGCTGAAAAATTGCCTTATCTGTTTCCGCTGACAGTAGTGTATTCGGGCAGTAAAACCAAGACAGCTGAGGCAATTGCCTGGGTAAAGCAGCGTTTTGCGGGTCGTGAGGTTGAATTGCACGCATTATTTAAGCAAATAGGGGATTGTGCGATACGCGGTATCGCCGCGGCACGAGAAAATCATGTTGTTAAAATGGCGGAGGCGATGCAATTTCAGCAAGGCTTGCAAGCAAGGTTGGGTGTCAGTACGCCGGGTATTGATGCGATTATTGCGTTGCTTCATCAGCAATCCGCGTTGTCGGGCGTAAAAATTTCGGGTGCAGGCTTGGGGGATTGTGTGATTGCTTTGGGTGAAGCGGCGCTTGATCATGCGTTAGATGTCTCATCCGGCGTAAAAAAAATCGCTGTTAAATTATCATCAGAGGGCGTCCGTTATGAAGCCATCTGAAGTGGTTTATTTTATTTTAAAAGAAAAAAAATTATTCACGCCGCAATCTGATTGTATTGCACGTGCTTATGCACCGTCGAATATTGCCTTATGTAAATATTGGGGCAAACGTGATCAGCAATTGAATTTACCCGTGACATCAAGTTTGTCTGTTTCCCTGGGGGATCGTGGTAGTTATGTCGCGTTATCTATTTCTGCAGCATCGCACGATACCATTATTTTAAATGGCAATCCTGTTGAGCCAGTTTCTGCATTTGCTAAACGGTTTGCTATTTTTATGGATTTATTTCGCCATTCGCCTGCGCCGTTTTATTTTCATGCCGAGATTATCAGCACCATTCCTGTGGGTGCAGGTCTTGCATCGTCTGCATGTGGTTTTGCCTCATTGGTGCTTGCATTAGATCAACTATTTAATTGGCAGTTGACCCCGCGTGAACTTTCCATTTTGGCGCGTCTGGGCAGTGGGAGTGCGAGTCGTTCGCTGTGGTCAGGTTTTGTTGAGTGGCAGTGTGGCGAGCGCGTGGATGGTATGGATAGTCACGGTATTCCGCTAGATGTTATTTGGCCTGATCTCTGTATTGGTTTATTAATTTTCACGGATAAAGAAAAACCCATCAGTTCGCGTGTGGCAATGCAGTGTACGCTGGAAACCAGTCCGTTATATCACGATTGGCCGCAACACGTGGCGCATGATTTAGCGTTGATCAAGCAGGCCATCATTCAAAAAGATTTTAATTTATTAGCGGCAACGGCTGAGGCCAATGCTGTTGCTATGCATGCCACTATGCAATCGGCTGTACCCGCCATTGATTATTGTTTACCCGCAACGCGGGCGGCGATGGAAAAAGTGTGGCAATTACGCAAGGATGGCATAGCCGTTTATTTTACCCAAGATGCCGGATCCAATTTGAAATTATTGTTTTTGCGTCATGATCTGGCTTTGGTTCGGCAAAATTTCAAGCATGTTGAAGTCGTTACGCCGTTTTTATCATCTGGAGAAGCGATAGATGATGAACACAAAGTAAAATAAGGCAGCTTGCGATGCCGGCGGCAACATCATCCAGAATCATACCGACGCCGCCGTGTATATTTTGATCCAGCCAATTAATCGGCCAGGGTTTGACGATATCGAAAATCCTGAATAATATAAAAGCCGCTGCAATCCAACCCCAACCGAAAGGCACGCCAATCATCGCAAATAAAAAGCCAGCGATTTCGTCTAGACACATGCCTTGGTGATCTCGTACGCCGATGTCATTCGAAACGCGCTCGCAGATCCACATGCTGGCCAACATGATGAGTAGCGTGACGCCAAGATAAAATTGTAAAGTTAATAAATGCAGTAAAAGATAAATAGGAATAGCGACCAGCGTGCCAAATGTGCCCGGTGCAATCGGCAGCGCGCCCGTGCCAAAACCAAAGGCAATAAAATGCAACGGATTGCGCCAAACAGATTTTGGAATGGGCGGGACAGTGTAATTGCGCATCAAGAACCCTTAGAAATGTTGATAACCCGTTTTATCAAATAGCATTGGTTCGCCATCAAGTAAACAGGATAAGTGAGAATTCGCAGTAATTCTGCCGATGCAATGGCAATGTTCAGGAACAAGATGCGCTTTATGTGCGGCAACGGTAAAACATAATTCATAATCATCACCGCCAGTGAGCGCAAATTGTAGCGCTTCTTTTGCTGATACAGCATCGCGCAGCGTGGCAGATAAGGGGATTTTTTCAGCGTGGATTTCTGCGCCAACACCGCTGGCTGTTAAAATATGCTGAAGATCAGCCGCAAGACCATCTGAAATATCGATCGCCGCCGTCGCAATAGCTTTTATTTTTGCAGCAATGTCTAAGCGCGGTTCTGGGCGATTTAATTGTTGGGATACTTTGGCGAATGCCGCACTGGATATATTGAATTTATTTTGCAGGCAGCCTAACGCCAGTGCCGCATCGCCCAGGGTATGCGTGACATAAATTAGATCCCCTGCGCGCGCACCGCTACGCCGCAAGGCGCATCCTGTGTCGACAAAACCTATCAATTGCAACGTAATTGTCAATGGCCCGTGTGTTAAGTCACCGCCGATTAATGCGACGTTATATTTTTCGGCAAGTGTAAACAAGCCATCGGCAAATCCCTTGAGCCAGTATTCGTCGGCAATCGGTAAAGTGAGCGCGCCAGTCGCCCATGCGGCTGTGCCGCCCATCGCCGCGATATCGCTTAAATTAACGGCAAGCGATTTCCAGCCAATATCAAATGCGTCGGTATTTTCAGGAAAATGGACACTGCTGACTAAGGTGTCCGTGGTGATAATCAGCTGCTTGCCGGCTGGCGGAGTCACAATTGCAGCATCATCACCTGAGCCTAGCACAACATCCGTGCGCTTATGGGGGCGCACAAAAAAATGTTGAATGAGCGCAAATTCATTCATGCGTTTCAGCGGGGCGTAATTGACGCGCAACATGATCAAGTACGCCATTGACAAATTTATGTCCATCGTGCGCACCAAATTTTTTGGCGAGTTCCAGCGCTTCATTAATAATAACGCGCCAGGGAATATCAGGTCGTTTAGCTAATTCATACGTCGCAAGACGCAAGACGGTTAATTCAATTGGATCAAGGTCGACGAGCGGCGTTTTCAAAAAAGGGACAAACGCATGGTCAAGTTCGGTATGCGTTGCGGCAACACCGCGCAATAATTCGCTAAAATAAGCGCGATCGGTTTTTTGACGAATTTGATTGGCTAAAAAATCGGCCTCAATTTCATGTGTGGGTGTGCCCGATAATTGCCATTGATAAAGTGCTTGTAAAGCAAAGGCGCGCGCGTGATGACGCGCGATGGGGCTGACAGCGTTCATGGCGTTTCTTCCCCTTGTGTGTGGACTGGATGTTGTTCGAGTCGGCTGACTTCATCGCGAAATTCACGGATATCTTGAAAACTGCGATAAACGGAAGCAAATCGGACATAAGCGACTTGATCCAGTTCGCGTAATTCAGTCATAACCCATTCACCGAGTTGGCTTGCCGGAATTTCACGTTCACCAAAAGTGCGCGCATGGTGCAGAATGCGGCTGATGGCATGCTCAATTTGCTCCATCCCGACGGGACGTTTTTCCAGCGCGCGCTGCATGCCGGCACGCAATTTACTTTCATCAAAAGAAGCGCGACGACCATCGCGCTTGATGACGCAGGGCAGCACGAGGCGCGCCGTTTCATAGGTGGTGAAACGTTCCTCGCAGGCAAGGCATTCGCGCCGTCGCCGGACTTGGTTGTCTTCGCTGATTAGGCGTGAATCGGTGACTTTGGTGTCATTCGCATGGCAAAAGGGACAGTGCATATTAAAGGTGTGATCCAAGAATGAAATGCGGACAGTCTATAATATTTTTCACTATTATTCAGCTTAATTTTATTTTATGGTAACCATTCAGCACAATCTTCGAAAAACACCAGCGAGGCCAGATGCAACCTGACTTTGCGCGATGGGGGATTCTTAAGGGGGAGAATCACGATTCTCCCCCTT
>VFKI01000039.1 GCA_009885665.1 Gammaproteobacteria bacterium | reverse complement strand
GTCGAAGACGCCGTGATCGATGCATTTCCTGTCCCGCCACAAAAAAGTAGTAAACCGCGTGATGCAATCATGATTGCCGCGGCACAAGTCAGTCAGGTGCAACCGTATATCGTTGCTATCCGTCAGGCGGGTTTAGTGCCAACAGAGGTGACGATTCAGCTGATGGCATTGCGCAATGTGATGGCGTGTTTTGAAACCGATGAAAAAACCACTGCGCTGATCTATATACAACAAAAAGAAAGTGAGGTCGTCATCACCAGTCAACATCAACTGTATTTTCAACGTAGCTTGGCAATAGGTGCCGCGGCGATTGATAGCAGTTTATTGCATACGACAGAAGTGACATCACAGGCAGAGTTGGATCGTATTGCATTGGAAATGCAGCGTTCGTTTGATTATTATCAAACGCAATGGCGCCAGCCCTTGCCAGCGCGTATTTTATTAATCAGCAGTGTTGCAGATTTTGCATTGGAAGCCGTCGCGCGCTATCTGTCTACGCGGCTAAGTCTCGGTGTGCGGGTGTTGGATTTACGCGCATATGTCCCGCATGGTGATCTCCCATTTGATCTCGCCCAGCAAGGCGTTTGCCTAAGTGTCATTGGCGCGGCGTTAGAAAGTGCGCTAACGCAAGCGGTGCCGACGGTTACGATGCCCGCATCTCAACCCGTTACGGCAGAGGTCAGTGATGCTGCAACGTAAATATTGAGCATCTGAAGCAGAGTGACGAAGGAGTAACGAATAATGCAACAACGGATTGATTTTTTTCGCTTACTACCTGCCGACCCCAGTCGGCCAGCAACGCTGACGCATAAACGCATGGCGGGTATTTATGGTTTTTTTCTAATCTGTCTAGCGCTGTTATCCTGCTTAGATCTTTGGCAACAATATATTTTGCAAAAACAAACAAATATAATCAATGGTGAGCGCACCGTCGCGCAACAACGTCTCGCTACTTTAATGGCGGAATATCCTAATCTTGATACGGCTCAGGCGATGGCGGCATTACAAACTGCGCAACAAAAACAATCTGCGCTCGCGACAGCGATGGCGGTAGGCGCGAATTTATCTGATATTTTAAAAGGATTTTCAACGGCTGTTGTGCCAGGTGTTTGGCTGACTGAAGTACATTTTACCCGTAATGATAATCATATTGATGTTGATGGTCGCGCAACAGATCCCATCGCGGTACGCCAATTTATGGCGGCATTGGCACGGCAACCTGTTTTCACTGGCGTAGCATTTCAATTGACTTTACTTGATCAAGCGCCAACAACAGGGTTAAATAAAACGCGCGATGCTTTTTTTGCTTTTCATATCAGGACTAAGGTGCTTGTTACATGATGATAGATCTGAAGGTTAAGCTGGAACAATGGATTGACAAGCATTCAGAACGTGAGCGCATCATGCTGCTCTGTCTGTTAATTGGGGTCAGTTGGTACCTGTGGTATCTATTGTTTGCGCAATCTGTGTCAACGCGTTTTACAGATGCACGGTCACAGTTGAACGATATGCATCAACAAATAGCGGCAATGAATGCGCAGTCGAACGCGATATTGCAAAAAACAAAGGATAAAAATTGGCAGCTACAGACAAAGCGTTTGCGTGTTATGGATAAGCAAATGCAAAATATGGAAGATCAACTTAAGGTACATGTCAGCAGTGCGCTACCTGAGGCAAAATTGCCAGGCTTGTTGACGATGCTATTTGCGGCGCAACCTGGCGTGAAAATGGACTTTCTTAAAGCAGCGTCCCCTATTCCATTTGCGGTGACTGAAGCAAATAATTTGCAGCTACCGAATAGTGCGCGCACGATAAGGCAGTACAATGTGGAATTGTCTTGGCGGGGGAGTTTTGCTTCAAGTGTGGGATATTTAGATCGTTTAAATTCTTTACGTTGGCATTTATTTTGGGACACGCTGGATTACCATGTGAACAAATGGCCAGAAGCGAGTGTCACTGTGGGCTTTCATGTGTTGGGCTATCAAGCAGGGACGAAAACATGAAAAAAACATGTAAATTAACACTGTTTTTATTGTTATTCGCCATGCTGCAGCCCGCTGTTGCGGCATTGCGTGATCCGACCGAGCCGGCATTCGCGGGCGCACAAATCACAACAAGTGCACCTGCCCAACCTTTATTAGAAGCAATTTTATTAGCAGGCGCACGGCAACTTGCGGTTATCAGTGGCAACATTTATCGAGTAGGCGATCTTTTTCAGGGGGATCGGATTGTGGCAATGGATGCTGGGCATGTGCAGTTAGAGGGTGCACGTGGTAAGTTGACGTTGACATTATTACCTATGCAAATTCGTCGTGACATTAAAGGGAATGCTTAATATGCGCAATAATGCAATCATCATAGCAACAGGCGTGGGTTTGTTATCTGCTAATCTCATCGCTTGTACGCCGCAACCGCCACAACCACCGCATAGCACGACGTATGATGCAATTCATAAAGAATTATTATTGAGTTTGCAACAAGATAAGCGTTTGCACGCACATCACGCTATCCCTGCCGCGGTGAGTGCGGCGCTTATGCCGTCGCTGGCACCCAACATGGCGACCGATGTCGGGGTGCATCGTTTTGATGTAACGGCAAATGCTGTGCCGGCGCGCCAATTTTTTATGTCGCTGGTGACAGGGACGAAAATCAATATGGTGGTGAATGCCGGCGTGGCAGGCACGATCACGTTAAATTTAAAAAATGTCACGCTTGATGAAGCGTTGCAAGCAGTGCACGATACCTATGGTTTTTCTTATCGAAAAACCGATTTTGGCTATGCAGTCTTTCCACGCGAATTAGAAACTGCCATGTTTAACGTGAATTATTTAAATGTGACGCGTAAGGGTAAGTCGGCAACGGAATTAAATTCCGGCCAAATCAGTGAAATGTTGTCACAAGCAGGCGGGAATGGTGTGAGTAGTACCACAACAACTAAAACGTCTGGTAGTAGTGTCAATACTGACTCGGATATGGATTTTTGGGCAGGGTTAAGTGACAGTTTAAAAACCTTGGTGGGCGATACCGATGGCCGTAAAATTATTGTCAATCCGGCGGCCGGTTTGGTGGAAATACGCGCGTATCCCGATGAATTGCAACGGGTGCGTAACTTTTTAAATCGTATTCAGGCACATATGGGACGCCAAGTGATTTTGGAAGCCAAGGTGTTGGAAGTCGCGCTCAATCATAATTTTCAAGCGGGTATTGATTGGAATATTTTTGGCCAGGGTAGCCAAGTAAATAAAGGCGGCATTGCGCAGACCGGGGCGGGTCAAACATTTAATGGCACAGATATTGCCCCCTTTAGCCAAATGCTGACGATGAATTTAGGTAAAGGTCAATTCAATTTATTGGTAAAACTCTTGCAAACGCAAGGGAATGTACAAACACTGTCAAGTCCGCATATTGCGACAGTGAACAATCAAAAAGCGGTCATAAAAGTGGGCGTGGATCGCTTCTTCGTGACGAACGTACAAACCAATACCACTGTCGTGGGTAATAATTCTGTACCAAATGAAAATGTGACATTGACACCGTTCTTCTCGGGCGTAACGTTTGATGTGACCCCGGAAATCAGTGGTGATGATACGGTGATTTTACACATTCATCCTTCGGTGAGTCAGGTGACGCAAGATAATCAAACGATTAATCTTGGCACGACGGCGGGCAGCAATACGCCCAATATATTAGAGTTGCCATTGGCAAAAAGCACGATTCGCGAATCTGACAATATCGTTAAAGCACAAAGTGGTCAGGTGATTGTGATTGGGGGGCTCATGCAAAATACCATGACGGAAGAAACCGCGGGTGTGCCGGGCTTGTCAAAATTACCGACGATCGGTGCTTTGTTCCGCCGCACCTATCAGGTGCAAGGCAAAAGTGAGTTGGTCATTTTGTTGCGGCCGGTGGTGGTGAAAAATCAAAATTGGATTACTGAAATCAAAAATGCCGATAATCGTATGGCAGATTTAAATCAAGGTTTCCATACCGGCGGTTGGTCAGAAGTGTACGGCACAATGGGAGAAAAATAACGCTATGTATCGCGAACATTTTGGCTTTAAAGAACTGCCTTTTTTGATGACGCCTGACCCAGGGTTCTTCTGCCATTTACGTGCGCATACCGAAGCATTGAATACGCTGTTGTTTAGTTTACAGAGTGGCGAAGGTTTTATTAAAGTCGTCAGTGAAGTCGGCTCGGGTAAAACCTTACTGTGCCGTAAATTATTGGATGCGCTGGCGAGCGAAACCTATGTCACCGCATGGATTCCTAATCCTGCCTTATCGCCGACAGAATTACGCTATGCGTTGGCACGTGAATTAAGCATTGATGCCGCGACATTGGTAAATCATAGCCATGATTTGCATACGCTTATTTATGAACGGTTGTGGCATTTGCATGCCAATGGCAAGCGCGTCATATTATTGTTAGATGAAGCGCAAGCGTTGCCCGATGAAAGTTTGGAAGCCTTGCGCTTGTTGACGAATTTAGAAACCAGCAAAGTGCGTTTATTACAAATTGTTTTGTTTGGCCAGCCCGAATTAGATGTGCGTTTATCGCAACCGCATCTGCGCCAATTAAAACAACGTATCAGCTTTTCTTGTCGGCTTGATCCGCTGACACGTAATGAATTGGATACCTATTTATTGCATCGCATGATTATTGCTGGCAATACGCAGCCATTATTTTTTAGCCGACGGGCACGTGATTATTTGTATCGTGTCACGCGCGGCACACCCCGTTTGATTAATGTGTTATGCCATAAAGCGTTGATATTGGCGTATGGCAAAGGCAAACATCAGATCACGCGCGATATTATGGTCAGTGCAGCGCGGGATACGGAAGCGGTCATGTTGCCTAATCGAAGATTGATTTTTACGGGTATAGCCGTAGCGATTAGCGTGGCATTTATTCTCACATACTCTTTTTTATTAGGAATACTGTAGCATGAGTGTGATTAATGAAATGTTACATGATTTAGCCCAGCGTCGCGCGCAACCCGGACAAAATACGCCGGTTAAGCCCGTAGCGGTGCATGCTGCAACTTTTGACGATGATAAGCGCCGTTTTCCTTGGTATTTATGGTTGATTATGACATTAGCCATTGTGTGTCTTGCAGCCGTATTTTTATGGCCGCGCTTTATGAGGCCGCCGACTTCGCATGCACATGGCGCGAAAGGTGCGCACTCAGTCAATCGTGCAGCACGTGCGTCGACAAACTTTGCGTCAGAATCTGTTTCGGCAAAATCCGTTCGTGTGCTTGCGCATTCGGCTGCGTTCAGTGCGCGAACGATCTCCAGTCAGTCCGCAGCGCTGATTGTGCCTCAAAAAATAACAGGATTATCCGTTACGCCTGCGATCATCTCGCATCCTGAGCAACTTTGGCAACGTGCACAACAACAGTTAAGCCTCAATAATATCGTTGCCGCAACGCAAACATTACGAGAATTAATGCGCGCGACGCCTGAGGATGTACGTGGTCGTGAATTATTGGTGCGTTTATTGTTACAGCAACATGCGCCGCAATCTGCCCAAAAAATCTTAACAGCAGGCCTGATGCGTTCACCGGATTGGCCGCCATTTATTCAATTAAAAGCAAGTCTTTTAGTGGGGTCAGGGGATGTGGCAGGTGCTTTGCGTGTGTTGCAACAGCATACGCCATCGCTGGCAGCGTTTCCACAATACCATGCTATGGTTGCAGCACTTTATCAGCGCACACATCAGTCGTTGTTGGCGGCACAGCGTTATCAGCAATTATTACAATTGCAACCCCGTAATGGTGTGTGGTGGGTGGGATTGGCCGTCGCATTGGAGAGTTCTGGTCAACACGAAGATGCGCTGGCGGCTTTTGCGCAAGCACGGGATGCGCATAATTTGAATCCCGAATTACAAGCCTATGTGGATGCGCAGTTAACATAAAGGAATGGGATGAATCCAGTCAAGCGTGTTTCAATTGGTAAAATGTTGCTGGACAGTGGATTGCTCACATCTGCGCAATTGGACGTTGCGATTGAGCGGCAGCGTGCGACGGGGGAACGTCTCGGTCAAACGCTGATAAACCTGGGTTTTATCGATGAAAAAGTATTATTACAGCGTTTAGCGGATCAGCTGAATATTGCTTTAGTCGATATTCGTAATCGTACATTAGATACAGTGCAAGCGATGCTGTTGCCAGAAATGTTGGCACGTCGCTATCGTGCGATGGTGATAGGTAAAACGGAGACAGGTTTACTGGTAGGCATGGCGGATCCGCAAGATGTCGTTGCGTGTGATGAATTAGAAAAAAATTTACGGCAGTCTATTACGATCGCATTAGTACGTGAAGCAGATTTATTACATGCGATTGATATGGTTTATCGTCGTAGCACTGAAATCACCTCGCTTGCCGAAGAATTATCAGCTGAATTGATACACAATGATTTTGATATAGCGAAACTAGCAGAGGGCAGTGTTGAAACGGATGCGCCGGTATTAAAGTTGTTACAATCGATTTTTGAAGATGGTGTGCAGGCAGGTGCTTCTGATATTCATATTGAACCGGATGAAGTCGCTTTGCGTATTCGTCATCGGGTGGATGGTTTATTGCAGGAACAAGTGCTGAGTGAAACCCATATCGCATCTGCTTTGACATTGCGTTTGAAATTAATGGCGGGTCTCAATATTACCGAACGACGCTTGCCGCAAGATGGTCGCTTTAGTATTCGTGTGCATAATAAAAATTTTGATGTGCGTTTATCAACGTTGCCGGTGCAATATGGTGAATCCGTTGTCATGCGTTTATTGGATCAATCAGCAGACGCCGTTAACTTAGATCGCGTGGGCATGCCTGCCATGGTGTTGCAAAGCATTCGCCGCATGATTCAATTGCCCCATGGTATTTTGTTAGTGACAGGCCCCACGGGCAGCGGTAAAACCACGACCTTATATGGCGTGTTGGCAGAATTGAATCAAGCGGATACAAAAATTATTACCGTTGAAGATCCGGTGGAATACCGTATGTCACGCATTAGTCAAGTACAAGTGCAAAATAAAATAGATCTTTCATTTGCCCGTGTTTTACGGGCAATTTTGCGCCAAGATCCTGATGTTATTATGATTGGTGAATTGCGCGACCAAGAGACCGCTAATATTGCCTTGCGTGCGGCGATGACCGGACACTTTGTGTTATCGACTTTGCATACTAATGATGCGGCGAGTAGTGTGGTGCGGTTATTGGATATGGGCGCGGAAGGGTATATCGTCGCCTCTGTACTGCGGGGTGTGCTGGCGCAACGTTTGGTACGACGCATTTGTCAAAATTGTATAGAAACGTATGAATTATCATTGCCAGAAAAAGCGTGGCTTACCTCGGTAACTGCCTGGCTGCCAGAACAGCCGATTATTTTTAAGCGAGGGGCAGGGTGCCACTATTGTCATAATACCGGTTATAAAGGACGTTGCGGTATTTTTGAAATACTGGAGATTACTGCGCCATTGGCGGATGCCTTGCGACTGAATGATTTAACGATATTTATGCGGCTGGTACGTGAAGCGCCACAGTTTCGACCGTTGGTGGCGAGTGGTGTGGCATTGATTGCCGAAGGCGTGACAACGCTGGAAGAAGTGATCCGTATGGTGGGCGAGGGAATGCAGGAGGATGTGCCGGCGCTCGCGCCTGTTCAACAAGCAGAAGCAATGACAGGATCAATCGCATGAATACATTTAGCTATCAAGGACGTAATGCGGAAGGCAAACTTATCCGTGGCCAACGTGCATCTTCCTCGGCGAGTTTGTTGGGTGCGCAATTGGTCAAAGAAGGCATTATTCCCACCGAAATTAATGAAAAAAAATTGCAAGCCAATTTTATGGCGCGTTTTAATAAACGTTTTGCGAGTCGAGGTAAACAGCGTGAAGAAATGGGTGTGTTTGCGCGACAAATGAGTATTTTGACCAAAACAGGCGTGCCGATTATTGTGGCATTGCGTCAATTGGCAGAAACAGCGCGTACACCGCGTACTGCGGAAATTCTTAATGGCTTGGTGGAACAATTAGAGTCAGGGCGAACATTGGCGTCGGCGATGCAAGAGTATCCCGATTATTTTTCACCTATTATGATTAGCATGGTGCATGTGGGGCAGAGCAGTGGTCGTTTAGATGAAGCATTTATCCATTTAAATGAGTATTTGGAGTTGGAAAATTCAGCCATCCAGCGCGCTACAGCAGCCTTGCGTTATCCTATGTTTGTGGTGTTGAGCATTATGTTGGCGGTGGTCGTGATTACCGGTTGGGTAATCCCCAGTTTTTCTGGCGTGTTTGCGCAATCACACGTTGCTTTGCCATTACCAACGCGTATTTTGATGGGCATTTCCAATTTTTTTAAAGGCCATGGTTTATTCGTGATTACCCTATTGATAGGGATGATTGCTGGCTTTATTTATTATACGCATACGCCGGATGGAAAATATAAATGGAATCACTTGCAATTACGTTTACCGGTTATTGGTAAATTATTGCGGCGTATTATTATGCTGCGTTTTACGCGCTCTTTTTATATTATTGCCAATGCAGGCGTGCCGTTAGCGGATGGCTTGGGGCTGGTGGCGCAAACTTTAGAAAATGCATATGCAATTAAAGAGATTGTCATGGTGCGCGATGCGATTCAGCATGGGATTAGTCTGACCCAAGCGGTATCTGCATCGGCTTTTTTCAATCGTTTTGAAGTGCAAATGTTAGCGGTGAGTGAAGAAACGGGTGAGTTAGCCAGTATTTTACAGCATATTGCTGATTATTATGAACGTGAATTAGTCTATGATTTAAAACGTTTGAATGAGATTGTTGAGACATTATTGGTGTTGGGTTTAGGCGGCATGATTTTAATTTTAGCGCTGGCAGTGTATTTGCCGATTTGGAATATGGTGAACTTAATTCATTGAGCCACTGTTCTGGCCGTTCGCCTAAGGTACCTGAACAGTTACGTTTTTTGCAAAATGCAGCCCCACCTCATTGATAGGACACCCATTTATCGCTTGTGTTTTATCGCGAAATTCCCGTACAATTGTTTTGTATCCCCTACATCATCAAGCAGGGTAAATGTTGGCGATGGGGGAGTTGTCAGAGGGGGAGAGCGCTATTCTCCCCCTCTGACGCTCGTCAATGCAGTTTGCCGCGTACTCAGTTCACCTACCCCATCTATAGATACATTGTTTAGATCAGTTTGCAACAATACTAAGGAGAGTGCAGCGTATGAGAATTTTTAAGCAACGCGGATTTACCCTGATTGAATTGGTTATCGTGATCATCATTCTGGGATTATTGGCTGCAGTGGCCATTCCAAAGCTGCTCAATCTAACAACTAAAGCCAGCAGCGCGACTGTGTCAGGGGTTGCCGGTGCCTTAGCGTCTGCCAGCGCTAATAATTATGGCGTGCGTTCAGCCGATGCGACACAAGGCTCAGCGGTGGCTAACTGTACTGACGTAGGTTCATTGCTGCAAGGGGGGTTACCGACCGGTTATAGCATTGCTTCTGTGGCAATTACTGCGGGTGCAACGGCAACGTGTACTGTGACGGGGCAAAATAGTCAAACTGCCACATTTACCGGTAATGGTATTGCGTAACGCAATCGCGACGACTGGGTAATCCCTATGCTTTATTTATTGGGATACGCCACCGGCATTGGTGCTGCCAATGCCGGTTGTAGTGATGGCCCTCTCGTGTTGCACTCTTCTGCTGCATTGACAGCTGTGCCTGCCGCGTTTCATTGGCAAGCGCTTATTCGTCCGCCTGAATCTCAATCAACTCAATTAATTGCACGTGGCCGTGCTACAACGGCTGCACGTATTGTGGCAATTGTGGATCTTTGTCGTCAATTGGCAGATCAAACCGCACGGCTAACGCAACAAAAAAAATCATTTGTGGTATTGGGTGGCGATCACAGCTGTGCGATCGGTACGTGGAGTGGGGTGTCGCGCGGCTTGGGTTCGGGTAAGCCGCTGGGATTGGTTTGGATTGATGCGCATATGGATAGCCACACACTTGATACAACGCAATCAGGTAATCCACACGGCATGCCGCTGGCATGTTTATTGGGGCGGGGTGATGCGATGTTGACGGGGTTGGGCGCGGCACGACCGGTACTACAACCGCAGCATGTGTGTTTGATTGGCGTGCGCAGTTATGAGCCGGCAGAGGCCACTTTATTGCAGCAATTAGGCGTGCGTATTTTCTTTATGCCAGAAATTAAACAGCGTGGTTTGGCGGCGGTGATGGCAGAAGCGCACGAGATTGTGACGGCTGGCACTGAGGGGTATGGTATTTCATTAGATATTGATGGCATTGATCCGCGCGATGCGCCGGGAACGGGTGCGGCTGAACCTGATGGTTTGTCTGCGACAGAGCTCTTGACAGCACTAAGGTGTTTTGCCGATGATAAGAGACGGCTGGGGCTTGAAATTGTTGAGTTTGACCCTCATCGTGATATAGATGGCAAGACGGAGCATCTCATTCCAGAATTGCTGACGGCGATATGTATAAAATAAGGCGCTTTGTGCATGACGGATAGAATCCATGCATTATTAAATTGTTGGTTTGGTGATCTGGGGCATGCTGATTTGCCGACCAGTGAGCGCACGCAGTTGTGGTTTGGCGATAATGAAAAATTGAAGCTAAATCTTTTGGAAAATTTTCGTGAAGAATATGACGCTGCTGTTTTAGGTAAATTAAAAACGTGGGAAACGATGCCGCGCGGGCGGTTAGCACTGATTATTTTGTTTGATCAATTTTCACGTATTTATCATCGTCGTACGCCATTGTCATTTGCGCAAGATGGCCGTGCGCAACATTTATGTGTGACAGGGATTGAAGCCAAAATGGATCAATCGCTCACATTGATTGAGCGAGTCTTTTTTTATATGCCGTTGGTGCATGCGGAAGATGGTGCGGTGCAAGAAACCTCTATTCGGTTGTATCAACAATTGGTGGCATTATCTATGTCGGAAACCACGCAAGTGTATCAATTGTTTTTAGCTTATGCGTATGCGCATTTTCGGGTGATAAAGGAATTCGGTCGTTTTCCGCAGCGAAATTTGATATTGGGGCGAGATTCGACCGCGGCGGAGAGCGGGTTTTTGCGACAGGTGTGAGGGAAAGGAACCTTTTTTAATAGGGGTCGTAGCTCAGTTGGG
>VFKI01000079.1 GCA_009885665.1 Gammaproteobacteria bacterium | reverse complement strand
TTTATTAATATTGGCATGGTCACTGGCATTTTGCCGGTTGTCGGCGTACCCCTCCCCCTGATAAGCTACGGAGGATCATCTATGGTAACATTGATGGCCAGTTTTGGTATTTTGATGTCTATCCAAACGCATCGCCGTCTGTTGACTGCGTGAGAGAACAGAGGAAACGATAGCTTCTTTAGCCGACATTATATAATTCGGATGTTTTATGCGATTCTTTTGTAGGAAACACTTATTACTAGCACTTTTATTGTTACCCCTTCAGCTGTGGGCAACATCGCAGCATTTTGCTGACCGACCTGACGTGCAACAATTTATTGCGCACTTAGTTAAAAAAGATCATTTTAACAAAGCCGCATTAATTACGTTATTCAACACTGTACAGCAGCGGCCGTCGGTCATGCATAATTTGCGCGTGCCACTTGAGAGTCAACCCTGGTACCTTTATCGCCGTATATTTATTACGGATCATCGCACAGCGGATGGCGCGGCATTTTGGCAACGTAATAATGCCATGTTGATACGCGCACAGACGCTTTATGGTGTGCCACCCGAAATCATTGTGGCGACCATCGGCATTGAAAGTAAATTTGGTAAGTCGATAGGCAAATATCGTGTGCTCGATGCTTTAGCCAATATTGCTTTTAGTCAATCGCGCCGCGCAGCATTTTTTCGGTATGAATTAGAAGAATTTTTATTGTTAAGCCGTGAACAGCATTTTGATCCCTACACTGTAAAGGGATCTTATGCTGGCGCGATGGGACAGCTGCAATTCATGCCAGACAGTTATCGTCGCTATGGTGCTAGCATGGCGGGCAATAAAAAAATTGATCTTTACCATAATGAAGCAGACATTATTGGTAGTGTTGCCAATTATTATCATCAACATGGCTGGCAAACTAACCAGCCAGTTGCAACGCGTATTGGCTGGCTGGAAAAGCTCATGATGCCCGCCTCCCGAAAAAATCAATTAATTACCTTGGAGAATTATTTAAATAATGAATATTGGTGCACGTATCCAAATTTTGGCGTCATTAAAAAATACAACCCCAGTAATTTGTATGCCATGGCCGTATTTCAACTTGGCAACAAAATTAAAGATCGTGTCAAGAGGACTGACAAATGAAGTTTTTTAAACGTATTACGGCCTTGAGTCTATTAGGATTATTGTCTGCTTGTTCGACGGTCAGACAGCATGATGGGCCGCCCGGCTACGCTGTCGATGTTTCAAAGATTCCAAATGCCGTACCGCGTGTGCTGCCGCTCAGTAAAAATAATCCGCATGAATATGAGGTACGCGGCAGAGTGTACTACACTTTGCGCAGTAGCCGTCATTATGACAAACATGGCATTGCCTCTTGGTATGGCACGCTTTTTGATGGCCATCGAACCTCTACGGGTGAGCGCTACAGCATGTTAGGGATGACAGCGGCCAGTAAAGTATTGCCATTACCGACATTTGTGCGTGTTACCAATTTGCGTAATGGTCGTCAAGTCATTGTCAAAGTGAATGACCGCGGGCCTTTTGTTGCTGATCCACGCCGTATTATTGATTTATCTTATGTTGCTGCCAAAAAATTAGGCATGCTGGCGCATGGTACAGCGTATGTTGATGTCAAAGCGATTGACCCTGTGCAGTTTGCGCGTAATGAACGCTTGAAGCAACAAGAACGTCAAAGACGCGAAATGGGATTATTGAACAATCAAATTCAAGTGGCCATGAATCATCCGCACCCTAGCATTTATTTGCGGGTGGGCACGTATCAAGATCGCGCATTTGCCGAACGCGTACGTCATCGTTTGCGCCATGTCGTTGGTTCGCGTATAACGGTTGCGCAACGCCGTGTGCATGGCCATTTCTATCGCCTTGAAGTCGGCCCGTTTAAAAACCGTCAATTAGCCATGCGTATGCAGCGACGCATTCATGGCGCAGGATTGGGCAATGGTAAGATTTTAACGGGCTGACAACCGACATTCAAATATATAGTAGATACATATGCATTTTATTTTTTTCTTCTTTGCTGTTTTGCTAACCATTTTACTTATTGTCGGCATTCATGAGTTTGGCCATTTTATAACAGCGCGTTTGCTGAGCATACGCGTATTACGCTTTTCGTTAGGCTTTGGTAAAATTTTATTTTCCTGGCGCGATCGTAGCGGTACACAATATGCGTTATCGGCCATTCCACTGGGGGGCTATGTTAAATTACTTGATGAACAAGATGACGAGGGGGCAGCGCTTTGTGCAACTGACTTAGCTCATGCTTTTAATCGTCAGCCCTTTTGGAAAAAAGCGTTGGTTATTATTGCCGGACCGATATTTAATTTACTTTTTGCGCTATTGCTTTATTGGTTTATTTTTTTATGGGGATTTACCACCCTGCTGCCTGTCACGGGAAATATCAGCGCGCATTCAATTGCCGCCAATGCCGGTGTCAAATCCGCTGAAGTCATTACGCAAATAGATCATATTGCCGTCAGCAGCTGGATGGGTGTGTTGATGCGTATTTTGGATCATACCGGCGAGCAAGATCAGCTTACACTTGAGACACATCCTCTGAATAATACTACGCCCAAGCACTACACCTTGGATTTACGTCATTGGCAATTAGATAGTTTAAAACCCGATCCATTAGCCAGCCTTGGCATTACCCCTTATGTAACGAAAGATTTATTGCATCATGTTCAATTTGGCCCTGCCGCCGCTTTTGCCCATGCCTGGCAAAATACGCGTGATTTTACGCGTTTAAATTTAATGCTAACAGCTAAGTTATTCACCGGTAAACTTTCGCTAAAAAGTCTGGGCGGCCCATTAACCGTATTTTCAACAGCGGATGCGGCGCTACATCAAGGTATCCTTGCTTTTATGAGTTTTTTAGCTTTTTTAAGCATTTCGATTGGGATCATTAATATCATTCCCATTCCAGGTTTAGATGGGGGACAATTATTATTTCAAATTGCTGAAGCTGTTATACGCCGACCATTGCCGCCGCGCATCATAGAAATGGCTTATCGTCTCGGTATTCTGCTCATTATTGCGATTTCTATTCAAGCAATTATCAATGATATTTTAAGGCTGTAAAAAATATGTCGCTACCCTTTATTCTTATTTTATTCCTGCTGGCTGCGTTGATTATTGTGATCATTCGTCAGCAAGTTAGCCAAGCGCTCAACCAGCATGCAGATAGTTTAACGCAGCGTGTTGAGAGCATGACGCAAGTCACTGATGATAAGTTAAGTGCATTAAGTCAAACCGTTGAAGAACGCTTAGCAAAAGGCTTTGAAAAAACCACAGAAACTTTTGGTGATGTTATCAAGCGGCTCGCGCTGATCGATGCCGCGCAAAAACAAATCAGTGAGCTATCTGGCAGCGTAATGAGTTTACAAGAAATTTTGCATGATAAGCGATCACGTGGCACGTTTGGTGAAGTGCAATTATCTGCGCTGATTCGTAATGTGTTACCGGAAAAAAGTTTTGCCTTTCAGCATAGTCTCAGCAATGGCAAGCGTGTGGACTGTCTATTATTTTTACCCGAACCGTCTGGCAATATCGCGGTAGATGCTAAATTTCCGTTAGAAAATTTTCGGATATTTATGGATAATCAAACCAGTGAATCCGAACGGAAATCCGCTGAACAACAATTTCGAGTCGATATTCGCAAGCATATTCAGGATATTACGGACAAATATATTTTTCCCCCTGAAACGGCCGAAGGCGCCATTATGTTTATTCCTGCCGAAGCGGTATTTGCTGAAATTCATGCGCGTTTTCCAGAATTGGTGGAGTTAGCGCATCGGATGCATGTCTGGCTTGTCTCACCCACCACGCTGATGGCGATTCTCACCACTGCGCGTGCGGTGTTAAAAGATGCCGCAACGCGCGAGCAATTACACCTGATTCAAAAACATTTGCATTTATTAGCTGGCGATTTTGAGCGTTTTGAAAAGCGTATGCATAATCTGGCGCGGCATATTAGTCAAGCACAAACGGATGTCACGGAAGTGCATACTTCTGCTAAGCGTATTACCCAACGGTTTGCGCAAATCGAAGAAGTAGAGCTATCGTCAGAGCCAGAGACGCAATAAGGCTCTGCGCATAAATAACTTTGACAGATTGCGCCCAGCGTGGTGTCAGATATAAGCGTACCGGAAGAAGAAAAATCGCAGGAATACTGAAGTATTTCGAGGTTT
>VFKI01000102.1 GCA_009885665.1 Gammaproteobacteria bacterium | reverse complement strand
GACGGCATCAAGCGTGCCACTGACGTAATGATTGCTGGCAAAATTGCTGTCGTATGCGGTTATGGTGATGTCGGTAAAGGATGTGCGCAAGCATTGCGTGCATTAGGTGCAACGGTATGGATTACTGAAATTGATCCCATTTGCGCGTTACAAGCCGCGATGGAA
Source organism: Gammaproteobacteria bacterium (assembly GCA_009885665.1). GTDB lineage: Bacteria > Pseudomonadota > Gammaproteobacteria > DSM-16500 > DSM-16500 > VFKI01. Next base: position 1,698 of record VFKI01000102.1, on the reverse strand, counting down.
GGGTATCGCGTGGTACGATTGGATGACGTTGCAGGCGAAGCCAATATTTTTGTAAGCGCAACCGGTAATTACCATGTCATCACGCATGCGCACATGCTACAAATGCGCGACCAAGCGATTATCTGCAATATTGGCCATTTTGATTCAGAAATTGATATTGCTTCGTTGCGTCAATATCCTTGGGAAAACATTAAACCGCAAGTCGATCATGTTATTTTACCCAACGGTCGCCGCCTGATTATTTTAGCGGAAGGTCGTTTGGTGAATCTAGGCTGCGCGACTGGCCACGCCAGTTTTGTTATGTCTGCCTCATTTACCAATCAAGTATTGGCGCAAATAGAGCTTTGGCAACATGCCGAAAAATATCCACTGGGCGTCCATGTCTTACCGCGCCATCTGGATGAGCGCGTCGCACGCCTGCATTTAGAAAAGCTGGGCGTACGCCTCACGCAATTGACGCCTGAGCAAGCTAAATATTTGGGACTATCGATCAATGGACCCTACAAAACAGAGCAATATCGTTATTAATTCAGTGAGCGTACCCCCTCATGCAATTTAATGCCAACGCCATTGCGCACGCTTTACGCCAAAATAATGTTGGGCAAGAAGAAGTGCTATGGCAAATCGCCAGTCATTTGCAAACCCTCAGCGTGCAACTGCAAACGCTGCCGGGATGTTTTTGTCAATTATTGTTAGCAGGACCCGCACATACCGGCAAAGCCAGCGTGGCACACACTTTGGCAAAATATTTTGACGGGTCCGCCATGAAATTGCTCCATGTCACACCGGCAACGATTCGTGATGACCGGATTCGACTCAACGCGCATTGCCGTCAACAAGGCATGATTGAGCTAACAGATGCGGTGTTTGACTTGCCTCGTGCAGTGATATTATTAGAAAATATTGAGCAATTTCCTGCTCACGCATTGGCGATCGTGCGGGAAATAATCACTGAAGGTTGCCACATAGATCCAAGCGGCAGAGAAATTAATTTTTCGCACACGACACTCATCATGACGACGGATGTGAGCGCCACGCATTTTCCTGCGCAGCCAACCGCACCCGTATATGCTGCGCAAGATTTACTACAATTATTAGCGCAGGAAGCGCCACAAAAAAGCACGCCGCCACAATTAGCCGCCCATCATTTACGACGCGCCTTATTACCCGCATTAGCCGCGCAATTACCTGCATGGTTATTGCGCGCAGTTCCCATTATGCCTTTTATGCCAGCAACACTTGCCACAGCACAGCATGTTGTTAAACAAAAAATAAGCGGCTTGATACAACACGTTTTGACGCATCATCATGTGCAGCTGGAAATAACCCCTGAAGCGTGCAATTTTTTAGCTGAGAAAATATTTCATCATTGCTATACGACAGAGCATGCGCAATTCGCCGAATCCCCTGACAGGCTATTAATGCACGTATTGCATCCATGCATCGCGCAACAATTAATAGGTGGCACGACCAGCGGCACCACACTGCGCGTGCAATTGAATGAAAGCGGAGATGTATTAGTGTGTGATGCGAAATGTCAGTTATCGAATAATTTAATATAGATTATCCGGCATTCCAAGGATCTGTATTTGTAACTATTCAGATGGCTACTCGGGCGAAGCCCTCGTCACGCCACTTAAGGGGGAGAATCGCGATTCTCCCCCTTAAGGATCCCCCATCGCGTAAAGTCAGGTTGCT
>VFKI01000050.1 GCA_009885665.1 Gammaproteobacteria bacterium | reverse complement strand
AGCAACCTGACTTTACGCGATGGGGGATCCTTAAGGGGGAGAATCGCGATTCTCCCCCTTAAGTGGCGTGACGAGGGCTTCGCCCGAGTAGCCATCTGAATAGTTACAAGCCGGCTATCATAACGTATTTATGAAGAAATCGACAGGCACGCGTGCTTGCCTAGCTGTAAACGATATGGCGTAGCATATATTAAGGGTAAATTTGTTTTGCCATGGCCAAACTGCGTGGTATATAGCACGGGGAAATCATGCTGCGCGGCAAAATAAGATAAGGTTTTTAAAATGGTGTCACGATGCGTCTCTTGTTCTTGTTTTTCACAGCCAATGGGCGAGCAAGTGAAATCGCCAAAAATCACGGCTTTTACTTTATCAAACAAACCAAGCCGTGATAAATATTTTAGTGTGCGGATAATGACATGCGCTTTTTCATTGACATCCTCTAAAAAAACAATCTTATCAGTGGTGTCAATTTCCCATATATCTTTAATGCTGATATTCACTAGACTCAGATTGCCGCCGGTCAGTGTTGCATTGATCACTTTATTTTCTTCCGCTTGATGATTGAGCGGCGTCAATTGGCTGAGACGAGCCGCATCTTTTTTGCCAAACAGTAAATCCATGGTAGCGACAGTACTTTGCGCATCCACACGCCCCAGTGCAAAATGGGTAATACCTGTGCCATGTATCACTGGCCAATGGTAATGTTGCGCAAAGTAAATCAATAAAGCGGTAATATCGCTAAAGCCCAATAACATTTTTGGCGTCAGCTGCTTAATTTTTTCGGCGTGAACATGAATAAAAGGCAGTGTGTCGGCCGAGCCTTCTCCACCGCGCAGTGCGGCAATCAGCTTAATGTTATCATCAAATAAATAATTTAAGAAAATGTCAGCGCGTTGTTGGGCAGATATTTGTTGGCTTGTATCATGGGCAAAAATAGCGGAAAGCTGATAGTGTTGACGTAAATAGTCTTGTGTGATTTTTGGATGGTCGGGGTGCAGACAAACACTGCCCGGACAAGCGAATGCAACGCGATCATTTGCTTTTAGTGGCGTAAATAGCATTTATTGTTTTTTCTTATTATGTTTGCGTTTTAAAAAAACACGCGTTTGACGCGCATTGCCAAATCCTTCGTCTACATTGCGTAATATTTGCACTTTTTCATAGGCGTCATTTTTTGGCACGGATTTTTGGGTTAAGGTGTGATGTTTTGCCGGTAACTGAGTCATGCTGGCGTGCTCCGTGTTACGTTTTCATGTCGTAGTATAGTGTAGTTTTAATGGTTTTGCCAAGCGTATCGGCGAGAGGGCAGGCTTGTCTATATTTTGGCGTGACGCAGACGTTGTCTGCGCCGCCATTTGAAGAATTACAGCATTTTTTAGTTACTCATCCCAATTTAACGTGCCACCCGTTTGATATTCGGTAACGCGTGTTTCAAAGAAATTTTTCTCTTTCTTTAAATCCATCATTTCGCTCATCCATGGGAAAGGATTTTCTGCGCCTTCATACATGGGTGGCAAACCAATTTGTGCGCAACGCCGATTAGCAATGAATTGCAAATAATCTTTAAACATTTCTGCATTCATGCTGAGAATGCCGCGTGGCATCGTGTCAACGGCGTACTGATATTCGAGGTCGACGCCTTGACGGATCATATCGCGGACTTCATCTTTAAATGTTTCCGTCCATAAGTGCGGATTTTCAATTTTGATTTGGTTGATAACATCGATGCCAAAATTTAAATGCATAGATTCATCACGCAAAATATATTGAAATTGTTCAGATGTGCCGGTCATTTTATTACGCCGTCCCATCGATAAGATTTGTGTGAATCCAACATAAAAGAAAATACCTTCAAATACCACGTAAAATGCGATCAAATCACGTAATAAACGTTGATCATTTTCTGGTGTGCCGGTATGGAAGTGTGGGTCACCTAAGCTTTGGGTGTAGGGTAGTGACCAAGCGGCTTTACGGGCGACTGCCGGTACTTCGCGATACATGTTAAAGACTTCGGCCTCATCCATGCCAAGACTTTGAATGACATGCTGATAAGCGTGGGTATGCAATGCTTCTTCGAAAGCTTGCCGTAATAAATATTGTCGGCATTCTGGATTGGTAATATGACGATAGACGGCTAATACCAAATTATTTGCCACCAAAGAATCTGCGGTGGCAAAAAATCCTAGATTACGCATGATAATTAAACGTTCATCTTCAGTAAGGCCATCATCAGATTTCCATAATGCCACATCAGCTGCCATGTTAATTTCATTCGGCATCCAATGGTTGGCACACGCATCTAAATATTTTTGCCATGCCCAATGATATTTAAAAGGCACTAATTGATTTAAATCCGCACGGCAATTGATAATGCGCTTATCATCGACTTGAATGCGTGCAGCACCCATTTCCAATGATTCAAGTCCCGTTACACCGCCCAAAGGTTGTTCGGCTGTATTTGTTTGTAACATAGGTGTTTCCTCCATAGATTTCTTTATTGACATGCTTCGCAATCCGGGTCAGTGATAGAACAAGCTTTGGGTTCGCTGCTCGACGTGGTCTGCACTGCATTCAAAGCGCCATCACTGATAGTGGATTTTTCTGTGTGTGTCGCCCCCATACTGCGTAAATAATATGTTGTTTTTAATCCACGCGACCATGCCAGTCGATAGAGTTGATCCAGCTTTTTCCCGGAAGGTTGTGCCATATATAAATTAAGGGATTGTGATTGATCGATCCATTTTTGACGACGTGAACCTGCTTCAACCAACCAATTTGGCTCCATTTCAAATGCCGTGGCATAACGCTTTTTCAATTCTGTGGGAATGCGGCTGATTTGCATCACGCTGCCATTGTAATACTTGAGATCATTTACCATCACGTCATCCCAAAGATTTAATTTCTTTAAATCAGCAACTAAAAATGGATTGATGACAGTAAATTCACCTGATAAATTCGACTTTACAAATAAATTTTGATAAGTCGGTTCAATCGATTGCGATACACCGGTGATATTCGCGATGGTTGCTGTCGGCGCAATGGCTAATACATTGGAATTACGCATACCCGTTGTTTTGACACGTTGTCGCAAGGTGTCCCAATCCAAAGTTTGACTGCGGTCTTGTTCTAATTTGCCGCCGCGCGCTTTAGCCAAAATTTCAATTGAATCGATAGGCAGTATGCCTTGACTCCATAAAGAGCCCTGGAACGTTTCATAGGCGCCACGTTCCTCAGCCAATTGATTGGAAGCTTCAATTGCAAAATAACTAATGGCTTCCATCGAACGATCGGCAAATGTCACCGCAGCATCCGATTGATAAGAAATGCCAAGTTGATATAAGGCATCTTGAAAACCCATCATCCCCAGGCCAATTGGGCGATGACGCATGTTGGCATTACGCGCCTGCGGTACGGCGTAATAATTAATGTCGATGACATTATCCAGCATGCGTATCGCTGTCTGGATGGTGCGACGCAATTTTTCTATATCTATGCCCTCTTTGCTTAAATGACGTGTTAGGTTGACGCTGCCCAAGTTGCATACGGCGATTTCATCGTGCGAAGTATTCAAGGTAATTTCAGTACACAAGTTTGAACTGTGCACGACGCCGCAATGTTGTTGCGGTGAACGCAAATTGCATGCATCTTTAAATGTTAACCATGGATGACCCGTTTCAAATAGCATGCCCAACATTTTGCGCCACAACATGAGTGCGGATATTTTCTTAAAATTACGAATTTCACCCCGTGCCGCTTTGGCTTCATATGCTGTGTAAGCTTTAGCAAATGCTGCGCCATATAAGTCATGTAAATCAGGGGTATCATCGGGAGAAAATAACGTCCAATCGCCGCTATCCATCACGCGCTGCATGAATAAATCGGGGATCCAGTTAGCCGTATTCATATCATGCGTACGGCGGCGCTCATCACCGGTATTCTTGCGTAATTCAATGAATTCTTCAATGTCACGATGCCACACTTCCAGATAAGCACAGACTGCACCCTTACGTTTGCCACCTTGATTCACAGCAACAGCCGTGGCGTTAGCAACAGATAAGAAAGGGACGACACCCAATGATTTACCATTTGTGCCTTTGATGCGTGCGCCGATGCCGCGGACTTGTGTCCAATCATTACCCAAGCCGCCTGCGTATTTGGAGAGGAGGGCATTGTCTTTAATCGCCGCAAAAATCCCATCTAAATCATCGGGAACTGTCGTCAAATAACAGCTAGAAAGTTGCGGCCGTAATGTGCCCGAATTAAACAAAGTTGGCGTCGAACTCATGAAATCAAATGAAGACAATAAGCCATAAAATTCAATTGCACGTGCTTCGCGATCTTTTTCATGGAGGGCAAGTCCCATCGCAACGCGCATAAAAAACATTTGCGGTAATTCAAAACGCGTGCCATGACTATGGATAAAGTAACGATCATACAAAGTTTGCAAGCCAAGATAATTAAATTGCAAATTACGACTCGGGTCAATGGCCGCCGCAATTTTTTTCAAGTCATATTGCTTCAGCTCAGGATCAAGTAATTCTAATTCAACACCGCGTTCAATATATTTTTGCAAATAATCTTGATAAGCAATTTCTTTATCCGTAGTAGATGTCATGCCAAGAAAGCTTAATGCTTCGTTGCATAATTCATCCAGCAACAAGCGAGCGGCAACATAGCTATAATTGGGTTCTTTTTCAATGCGCACCCGCGTTGACATAATGAGTGCTTTGCCCACTTCTTTAACGGGTACACCATCAAATAAATTGCGCTGTGTATCACTGACAATGTGTTCGGCTGAAACATCGGCAAGGCCGCTGCAGGCACGCGTGACACGCTGGGTGAGCGTTTTGATATCGAGTGGAATACGCGCGCCATCATCCAGCGTAATATGCAGTTGCGGTTCGCTCGGTTTGCCTGCCGCGGTTTTTTGCGCTTCACGTTCTTTACGGCGTTCTTCACGGTAAAGAACATAGGCGCGCATGACTTTGTGTTCACCCGCGCGCATCAGAGCAAGCTCAACTTGATCTTGGATTTCTTCAATTTGAATGGTGCCACCTTCTTGTAAATAACGGGTACAACGGGTGATGACAGTATCCACTAGATTTTTGACTTTTTCATGAATATGGCTAGAGTCAGCAGCATTGCCGCCTTCAACGGCGAGAAAGGCTTTGGTCATGGCGTCACGAATTTTGCTGGCTTTAAACGGCGTCGCCGCACCATTACGTTTGATGACGCGCAAGCTGCCAGGCGCCGTAGTGGCGATGTCGGGATAAAAAGGCTGAATCGTGGCACTTGGGGGGTTGAGCGTTTCCATAAAGCATCTCCAGATTAAGGGTTGGCAACTGCTTCCAATGCCATTGAACTACAATATATTGGGTTTTAAACCGCGTATGACCTACAAGATAGAGTATCTTGCGCGGTTATGCAATAGAGTAAGATGTGGGGGAGCTGTGGATAAGCTGTGGAAGAAAGAAATCAACTGCCCGAGATTTTAAAGCGCAGTTTACAGGCACGTAAATGCGCATTTAAAACGCCTCTTCAACGCAGCGTTATCAAAAAAGACGAAGGTGCGGGATGTGCTTCAAATATAGTAGATACAATTATTTTTCTGCCTGCTGGCTCTCATGCTGACTTTTGAATTTCAATAATTCGATTTTATCATGTTCAACCATGAGCCGATCTCGCTGCACTTTTTTACGGTCATTTTGCAATTGTTGATTGTCTTGCTCAAGTTTTTGGCGTAATTCCAACATTTTTTTTTGCCAAGTCGCATCACCCGTCGAAGAAGTTAAGGGTGTTTCGGCATAGCCTATCAATGTGCTATTGAGCATAAGTGTGGCGGTGCATGCTATAAATAAGTGCTTAATATGGCGTGACATAATGACAATCTCCTGGTTAGGCCACTCTAACTAACTTAGACCCTGCGCATAAATAACTTTTACACCTTGCATCCCATCATGGCATCATCTATAAACGTTCCTCAGTCGAAAAACCTCGAAATACTTCAGTATTCCTGCGATTT
>VFKI01000038.1 GCA_009885665.1 Gammaproteobacteria bacterium | reverse complement strand
CGCCTGACGCCACTTAAGGGGGAGAATCACGATTCTCCCCCTTAAGAATCCCCCATCGCGCAAAGTCAGGTTGCATCTGGCCTCGCTGGTGTTTTTCGAAGATTGTGCTGAATGGTTACATAAAAGTTTAGTAAAAGAGGAGAGCCGTTGTGATTGATACCAGAAAAGAATCGGATAGTATGGGGCAAATCGATGTTGCCAAAAATGTTTACTGGGGTGCGCAAACTGAACGTTCATTGCATCATTTTGCAATTGGTCACGATATCATGCCGCATGAATTGATTCGTGCTTTTGCTATTTTGAAAAAAGCGGCCGCAGAAGTGAATCAAGAATTGGGATTATTGCCGGCTGAAGTGATGCAATTGATAGTCGCTGCGTGTGATGAAATCATCGTTGGCAAATGGCAAGATCAATTTCCATTGCGCGTTTGGCAGACGGGGAGCGGTACGCAAACCAATATGAATGTCAATGAAGTCATTGCCAATCGTGCGATTGAAATGGCGGGCGGTGTGTTGGGAAGTAAAAATCCCGTACATCCGAATGATCATGTTAATCGTTCGCAATCATCGAATGATACTTTTCCCTCTGCGATGCATATTGCGGCGGTCACCCGTTTATTAACGCATTTAATTCCGGCGGTGCGTGAATTACAATATGGCTTACAAAAAAAGCAACATGCATTTACTAAAATTGTTAAAATTGGCCGTACCCATTTACAAGATGCGGTGCCCTTAACGTTGGGTCAAGAATTTTCCGGTTATGTAGCGCAATTAGATGCGGCGTTAAAAAATATTGATATGATTTTGCCGGGTTTATACGAATTAGCGTTGGGTGGCACGGCAGTTGGCACGGGGATCAATACCCATCCGGAATTTGCAGTGCGTGTGGCTGAAAAAATTGCACGTTTGACTGAAATGCCTTTTGTGACGGCGCCCAATAAATTTGCGGCATTGGCGGCTAATGATGCGCTGGTATTTGCCAGTGGTGCATTAAAAACCTTGGCGGCAGCCCTGATGAAAATTGCCAATGATATTCGCTGGCTGGGTTCAGGTCCGCGTTGTGGTTTGGGTGAATTAATTTTACCTGCTAATGAGCCAGGTTCATCCATTATGCCGGGCAAGGTCAATCCGACGCAGTGTGAAGCAATGACGATGGTGTGTGTGCAAGTCTTTGGCAATGATGCCGCGATTGGTTTTGCGGGTTCGCAAGGTAATTTTGAATTAAATGTATTTAAACCCGTCATTATTCATAATTTCCTGCATTCTGTTACGTTATTGAGTGATGCGTGTCGGATGTTTACGCAATTTTTGGTAACAGATTTAGCGGCGGATGAAGCGCGTATCCAAAGTTATGTGGATAATTCGCTGATGCTTGTCACAGCACTTGCGCCAAAAATAGGCTATGACAAAGCAGCGGAAATTGCGCATAAAGCGTGGCATGATGACACGAATTTATTAGATGCGTGTTTAGCGTTAGGGTATTTGACGGAAGAAGCGTTTCGTGAAGTGGTGAAGCCGGAATTAATGGTGGTGCCGCATGCATAGAGTTTTTAATTTTAGTCCAGGTCCGGCAATGTTACCCGAAGCAGTCTTACTGCAGGCGCAACAAGAAATGTTGGATTGGCAGGGCACTGGCATGTCGGTCATGGAATTAGGGCATCGTGGCGAAGCATTTCAACGCGTGGCGGCAGAAACGGAAAGTGATTTACGTGACATTCTTGCCGTGCCGGCGCATTATAAATTATTATTTTTGGCGGGCGGGGCGTCGACGCAGTTTGCTATGGTGCCATTAAATTTATTGGCGAACAATTCCGCCGCAGATTATATCGATACGGGTATTTGGTCAAAAAAAGCGATTGGCGAGGCTCGGCGTTATGGTGATGTGAATATTGCCAGTCAACGGGTGACGCGCGATGGTTGGGCCGCTATTCCACCGCAAGCTGAATGGTCTTTGAATCCTAAGGCTGCGTATGTGCATTACACGGCAAATGAAACCATTGAGGGAATCGCGTTTCCATATATTCCGACGACGGGGGATGTGCCTTTGGTGGTGGATATGACCTCGTCGATTTTATCAGCACCATTAGATGTCAGCCGTTTTGGTATTATTTATGCCGGTGCGCAAAAAAACTTGGGTCAAGCGGGTATCACATTAGTGATTGTGCGCGAAGATTTAATTCGTGATCCGTTACCATTTACACCGACACTTTTTTCTTATAAAGTGGAGGCAGAAAATCATTCTTTTTATAATACACCGCCGACTTATGCTTGGTATATGATGGGCTTGGTTGCCAAGTGGGTAAAGCGCGAAGGTGGCCTGGCAGAGTTTGCCAAGCGTACGCAACGTAAATCCACAAAGTTATATTCTTATATCGATAGCAACGCTGACTTTTATCGCAATACGGTGCATCCCACCTATCGTTCGTGCATCAATATCCCCTTTAATTTAGTGAATGAAGCGCTGACAGAAACGTTTTTAATAGAAGCAGCTGCGGCGGGGTTGACGAATTTGAAAGGGCACAAATTGGCGGGTGGTATACGGGCGAGCATGTATAATGCGATGCCAGAGGCGGGCGTGGATGCCTTGGTGACTTTTATGCAAGCATTTGCGCTAAAGTACGGCTAAAAAAACGGAGGTGTCTTATGACCCTCAGCGAAGTACTTGTTAGTTTGCTGTTGCTTGCCATTTTATTACTTGGCATTGATGCATTGCAATTGCATGCCGTGCGCAATTTACGCACGGCGCTTTATATCAGCACCGCAACACATGAGCTCACCTCTATCAGCGAACAGCTGCGCGCATTAAAAATATTACAAGGGCGTGCTGCGATGATTCGTGCATGGCAAATGGAACTTGCCAGCGTATTGCCGCAAGGTTATGGCACGGTCAGTGGCCAATATCCAGATTATGTCGTTAATATTTATTGGGGCGCCATCGCGCATCATTGCCAGCAAACGAAAGTAGGAGTCAGCGGATGCCTACGTCAAAATATATCATTGGTGTCAGCCTGATAGAAGCACTGCTTGCGTTGAGCTTAAGTTTTGTCATTATGGGCAGTGTGTTGCAACTCTATTTGATTTCCGAAAAAACCACGCGCTTGCGATATGCTGTTTTTTTACAGCAAGAAAGTAATTTCATTGCCACAACCGTGTTAATGCGTTGTTTGCGTATGGCAACGGCGATTGACGTCAGGCCTGATCGCGACAGCATTAACAATTCCGACAGCATAACCCTTAACCAGCAAACATTTTTTGTGGGTTTAACGGGGCGACGTGATGCGCAGGGTAAGGCGATTGCAGCTTTATATATGCGTGATCATCAAGGGGATGCGCATGAAGTGCTTACGCCAATGGATCGTCTGCAACTGCGCTATGATCTTCAACAAAACGATCATTTAGTACGTGTTTCATCTGTAGATTTAGCGAGCGCATCTAAGGTTCGGGGTATTGCCGTCACGTTAATAAATGCTGAAAACCAGGTGAATTTTTATGTTGCACGCCGCCAATCTTAAGAAAAATAAAGGCTTTATCTTGGTCAGTGTATTGTTGCTGATGCAATTATTAGCCATACTCAGTTGCTATGCCTTAGCGGACAGCGCGGCTGCTTTGCAAACCAGTCGTTTAGTATTAGCGCATACGCTGGATTTTATCGCAGTGGAAGCCGCTTTAGGCGAGACTGAAATAACGCTGCTGCAAGGTGAGGTCGCTTGTCAAATTTCACCTATATCATGGACAGATTTATTACAGCAACCTTCGGCATTTTGGCAGACACAAGCGTGCCATGCGCATCAGGGTACGCTCCATTATGATTATATCGTTGAGACATTAGCGCTCGATCCATGTCTACAATTATTTACGGCAGACGGCCAATGGCAAGCTGCAAAATTATTACGTTTGACGTTGCGCGCAGCACCGAGTGCGCAGCGTGCGGCTTTGTTTTTGCAATCCACAGTCGCAACAATTGGCATGACAGCAGAAGCGTGTACAGGTACAATTTATCAGATAGCAGCGGGACGGATCGCTTGGCGCCAAGGAGAAGGTAACTATTCAGCTGAGGCTGCATTTTGCAGAAAACGGCCAGATTTGAGCCAAGGTTTTGCGAAAAATTGATGAAAAAGCAGCGCATGTATCACAATATACGAGCATTTTGAAGAAATTTTTCGTAAAAGATTGGCCAAAGATGGCCGTTCGCCTAAGGTACCTGAACAGTTACAGGAGAAGAGGGAAACGATGACAACAACATTACGTGATAAAGTTATTTTCATTACCGGCGCGAGCCGTGGCATAGGTCGTGAAATAGCATTACGTGCAGCGCGCGATGGCGCTAGCGTGGTGATTGCCGCCAAAAGTGATAAGCCGCACCCGAAGCTAGATGGCACTATTCATAGCGTGGCGCGTGAAGTTGAAGCGGCGGGCGGTGTGGCGCTGCCCATTAGGCTCGATGTGCGTGATGAAGAAAGTGTGCAGGCAGCGGTAGCTGAGGCGGCTAACGTGCTGGGGGGTATTGATATTTTAATCAATAATGCGAGCGCCATTTTTTTAGCGCCCACGCCCGACACGCCGATGAAGCGGTTTGATTTAATTTTTGGCGTCAATGTACGTGGTACGTTTTTATGTTCGCAAGCGTGTCTACCTTTTTTGCAGCAATCAAGCAATCCACATATCTTAAATCTTTCGCCGCCGTTAAATATGTCAGCCAAATGGTTTGCCAATCATGTAGCGTATACCATGTCAAAATACGGCATGAGTATGTGCACGCTCGGCATGGCTGAAGAATTTCGGGCAGCGGGTATTGCCGTTAATTCATTATGGCCAAAAACCACGATTGCCACCGCAGCAATTGCTGCGCACTTTCCTGCCGAAATATGGCAAGCCAGTCGTAAGCCCGCAATCATGGCCGATGCGGCGCACGCCATTTTAACGCAGCCGAGCCGTGTGCAAACGGGGCAATTTTTAATTGATGAAACAGTATTGCGTCAGCAAGGCAAGATCGATTTTACTGAATATGCAGTCAATCCTGGCGTGCCCTTGTTTGCGGATTTATTTGTGGAATAAGCGCGGCGTAATACCGCGCATGAACAGACAGCTGCTTTTTAAATTAACAATATAGAATATAATCAATAGAATGCTCGTATATTGTGATGCATGCGACGCTTTTTCAGCAATTTTTTACAAAACCTTAGCTCAAATCTGGCCGTTTTCTGCAAAATCTGACCCCACCTGAGCTGTTACGACGCGCCGCTGCACGTGTGGCATCAAGAAAATGTATAAACCAAATTAACGTTGGCGGTTTGCGTTTTTAATGTAACCGTTTTACGTGATGGGGCATCGTTAGCTATTGAGGGTTGCATGTCGCTATAATGCATCTGCCCATAGAACGTCATTTTATAATCGGCTTGTAGCATAAGGTGCGGAGATAATTGGTAGATTGCGCCGACCCCTAAATCCTTGCCAATCCGATTGCCTCGCAACGAGTCGGTTTCTTGCGTGTATTGTTTACCCATATAAAGGTAAGTCAAATTAAAGTCACTGCGCAGCGCAGTGTAGCTTAATCCAGCGCGCGCATAGATCACCGCCGATGGGGTGATTGCCCAGCCTATCAACATATCTAGCGCGAATGGATTGCTATAACGCACGTCAGAACCGTAGGTCACCACAGTGGATTGAAAGATTTGTTGGGTATGCGCGCCGTGTAAGCGATCGGTATAAAAACTTTTTGTGCCTTCTGCGCCTAAATAAAATCGACCGAATAAATGCTGATAGCCGATAGCCAGTTGCGGTGTCTGCCATTGACTTGAATGGTCGGTGTTGCGCACGTCACTTGGTGTCAACGGTGATCCATTGAAATGACGCGTCAAACCATATTCTGCTGATACATGTTGTATGCCGCCACCGACATAAAATCCGGATGTTACTATGGCGGCGTCACTGATGCGACTGGATAAAAGCAGCAGGATGAAGCTGGCGCTAAGCAGGCGATATTTTTTTGCCTGGATGATGCGCTGTATTTTTTTCATAGGGATGATCTCCTGTTGTAGCTTGCTTGAGGATTTTGTTGGTAAGCGGAATCTGCGCTGGATCGCGGGCAAAGAGTCCGAATCGGCTGCCGATGGATTGTATATTTCTTTTCAAGGGTTCACAGAGGTGATTGTCTAGCGTTCGACAAAGCCGTTCGCGGGTTGCGGTTGCGGGCATAGATTTCATTAACCTTATGCCAACATAACCTAATCCTATGCCGGTTCCTATGCCGGCGAGGACCACCGCGATTGGAATTCTATATTCCGTCATAGCGCGGCTGCGTTGATCATTTTCTGATAATACCCGTCCCGCATCAACGGTGTTGTTTGCTGGGTTATTGATTGCTTCGCCACGAAAGCCGCCAACAACAAAGCTGCCGACTTGACCGGTTGCGTAATTGTGACCCGTTAAATCGCCAATAGCCACGGTCACAGGGTAAGGCGTCGTACTACCTGACGGGGTGTTATAGGAAACGCTCAGTGCTCCTAGCGTATGACAGTCTGCAGTGGATTTTGCCGAGCAAGTAGCGGTGTTGCCATTGACTTGGATGAGGGTTGGGTTGTTGCTGGCAAATGTTCCACTCGGATCGGTGGACCATGCAACGTTCGTCACTAAATGCGGATTTCCCACGGTCTGCAAAAATTGATTTCCGGTGAAGGTATATAGCTGACCCACTACTATGTTTGCGTTGGTTAAGACGAATTGAAATGCTGGCGGTGCAAACGTGGGTGGTTCGGTTGGCCTAGATGTTGGTTTGGTGGAGGGCGCGTCTGTTGGCGTTGCGGTAGTGGGTGAGGATGTTGGTGTCTTGGTTGGCGTTGCGGTGGAGGGCGCGCCTGTTGGTGCGCCGCCGCCTGTTGGTGCGCCAGTCGGTGCCGCAGCGCTGGGCGCAAGGGTTGGCGTTGTGCTGGGTGAAGGGTTCGGCTGATGATCTTTTGGTAAGGAACAGTAGTTTACGATTGATGCAATGAGTTGGATGAGTAGTAGAGCTGTGCCGATACCTTGCGTCTTTGCTGATTTAAGGAAATGAAGAGAGGCTTCCTCTACGGGTAATTCTATATAATTATTATTGTTACCATTCTCTAACGAAGTGTTGTATTCCTTTCTGAGCTTGTTGGCGCGTTTTTCTTGTTGAAACGTTTTTGTTGTAAAATAAGCAGCAAGAAGTACGTTGGCTGCCGAGATGATTAGCGCTGCTAGCGAGATTTTTTCTTTTTTACTTAAAAGAGTAGTAGTTGTTGAAAGTGCAGCGATTAAAAGACCGATTGAGGAGATGAGGAGAAGGCCGGTCGGTACGTAGATGTAACGAAGCGGAGTGTCTTTGGTGACGATGTGATTGTACGCAACGTATTTCTCCATGCGTTGTTGTCGTGACATGAGGTCAGGAAGGGTGTTGCAGGGTATTGCGCCATGAGGCGGTGCTTGTAGCATATTCTTTATGAGGCCGATGTCGTCCGCGCAAGTAGTAATTGTCTTTGAGAAGTTTGAATTATTTTTTTCTTCTTCTTTTTTTTCTTCCTGTTGTGCTGGTTGTAGGAAAAGATTTCTTACAAAATTTTGATCGACAACCACTTTAGCCCAGTTGAGCTTGGATTTCGGGTTTGTCACCGGGAGGAGGTCGCCGAGGTTGTCAGCGGCTAGCCTTTCCCGTGAAGCCTCTTCACTATTTATGTTTGAAGGGGGAAGCCGCTCATGCAATTTATCAATTTTCTCTGCCATAAATGGCGACCACTCCCCGGACTTGCCATCTGTACCATGCGCTTCGCCGGTGCGGGGGTTGCTCAGTAGTGGTGCAGCCGCTTCGATACCAACCATGATAAAGCGGTCGTTATTATCATAGACATAGAGATGGCCGTGCTGGCCATTGGCGGTGATGGTGATTTCTTCTGGGGGCAATAGATGGGCTGCTTCATTTGGATTGTCTTTATTTTCCTCAGGCGTATCATCTGCTAAGTTTTGCGACTGTATATCTGGCGAAGCAGGGGTAAAAGTGTTTCCCTCTCCGCCAATGGGCAAGTTAATTGCGCTATGCATCCACGGTTCCAAATTAATGCCGAGGCACTGTAGGATTTTTCTTTGAAGGTACCAGCAAGCTGACAGCCCTTCTGCTCCGCGGGGTGATTTACCTTCTGCCGGCCCCCCGCCAATGGTTCGTGCGGCTGGCCTATGTGTTGCAGTCGCGCGCTCTTCTATCCCGGATCCTTCAGCACTTGCAAAAATATAATTACGAAATAGCGCGGTTTCTTGTTCATTTAGGTTGTGTAAATCAAAGCGAATTCTGCCGCCATGCATGAGGTACTCGCCTAGTTTATATTTTTGTAGCGGCGGTTCATTGCATATTGTCAGCGTTCCACTATGACCAATCGCTTGGTAAATGCGCGCAAGGGCGAGCACGTTGCCGGGCAGCGTTCCATCTTCCTTTGCTTTAAATGTGTCTAATAACAGTTGGAAGGGGCTAGCTGTTGGTGGATTCTCTTGTCCTTTATTTTCTTCATGCATATTTTTTTATCCTATTATTGTTTTACGTTTCGCGTTTCAGCATGGAGCGTGTTAAAACGCAGCTGCGCTATTTCTTCGTTATTTTTAACCAACGTGAGGCTCGAGTATACGCTCCCTACTTTATTTATACAATTATTGCGTATCTATTACATAAAATAAGGTATAAAGCTGCGATGGGGAGGGTGTCGGGAGGGGGGAAGCGCAGCTCTCCCCTCATGACGCTCATCTCATGCAGTTTGCCGTGCACTCAGTTCCTCTGCCCTATCTTTTGTAGGAGATACATTAAAGATTGGCCAAAGATGGCCGTTCGGCTAAGGTACTTAGACAGTTACCGATAAGGAACGTGCACGTTCCTAATGTGCTCGGCAGTTGTGTGATTTTGCAACTATTCAGCCGTTGCGATTTTTCACGCGGCCATGCCATGTCCGTTATTTATTTGAGCATCTATTCTGATCCGCCAACGTTATTTATGTGCAGAGCCTTAATATGTTCTTAAGCGCTGTGCGCTAAAATGCCCTTCAGATACAAAATAAAAATGACACGACTTAAAAAATAAAATTTCTAGCGTGCCAATAAATCTAAAAAAACAGGCTGATGAGGATGGTGTATATGAAAAGTAGTGATTTTATTGATTTTAGCAGGATATTTGACGATAACATGTTAGGAGAACGGCAGAGAAAAAAGATCAGTGAGCGGGGTGAGGTAAACAATCGTGGTGGGTTTTTTAAATACGACGCGGCGCTTGAAGAGAAATGGTTGGCAGCGATTAAGGCATCACAAAAAAATATTTGGATAAAAATTAATAATTATCATGTAGATTTAGGAGAGATGAACCCGCTAGATTTAGTATGGCTAGTGATGGATAATCAATTAACTGATCTGTTCGCTGAGATACAATCAGATGGTACATTACGGTATCCGTCACAAGAAAGATTAAGCTTGATAAATAAGTTAGAAAATGATTTTTATTATGATAAAGTAAAGGCCGAAGCACTGGTGGGCAGTCTTGAAAATATAAGCACTGCTATTTTCGTTGAAAGTTTAATAGAAACAAAAAAATTATGTGACGAAATCATTAACAGTCAAGCGTTCATTGATTATTTCGCTAAGTTGTTATGTGCTAGCAGCGGCGAAGAAAATAAAGAAATTTCTTTTGCTGACGCACAAGAAGAAATATATGCGAAACAAGGCGATATGCGCCACAGTATCATTTCGCAATTACTGGTTTGTCCAGGAAAAGAATATTCAAAAACTAAAAGAGCAATAGGTTGTATTTTATTGAGTGTGCGCAATGAGGTAGTCAATAAGATATGCGAATCAGTAAAGCAATCCAAAGGATTGGAAGATATATTAGCGCGTGAAAAATTGAGTTATTTTGCAGCGGAAGGCGGATTTCCTATTGTTCGCGAAAAAAAATTAACGGATAAAGTAAAAGGTTTTTTTTCTAGTTTAGGCAACGCTCTTTTTAGAGGCTTGCGTCATGTGCGGCAGTTTTTTAATAAATTATTTACGCCAAAACCCCGAACACAGCCTGTCGCGCATGTTGAGCGACACGTTTTAGGCGCGAGCAGCAATTTATTGATAGGAAGCAGTCTTGAGAGGAAGGCCGAAAAGTCGGCGAAAGCAGTGGCGGCGGTAGCAGCAGTCTCGGAAATTAAAACCTTAGATAAAGAAAATAACAAAGTCATCGCGCGCGTGCGTCGATTTTCAGATGTATCAAATAACAATGTTACCACAGCACAATATTCAAATAACGCGCATGTGTCTGTTAGATTTTTTAATCAAAATGGCACGCAAAATAATAATAATCAAAATCTAACTAATAATATCCCCCGCTTTGGGTCTTTTTAATTGCTGCGCGGTTGTTGATAATACATAATCGACCCATAGCGCATTGAGTTTTTCGGATAACTTGTTTTGTGCTTGGCGCTCATCGATATTGGCAAAATCAATTAATTCCAAAGGTTGTTCTGGCCATGAGCAGGCAAAGACCGCTTTGGTGCGTTTGCCCGTTTCAGGGTCAATTTGCCATTGCAAGCATTGCGCGCACACGCCTTTTAACATGCATTGCATCGTACTATACACCGAGCCACGAATCACAGGGTCTTTGGCAAGTAGTGTTTTTAAGGGCGGCAATTGCCGCGCGGCTTGGAATTGACGCAATAATTCCGTTGTGCCAATTAAATAAATGCGATCGACATCGGCGAGCACAATTTCCGGTGATTTTTTATGCGTATCTAATGTGCCATGTGCATAACGCAATAAAATTTCCAACAAACTATCATGCGTATTGGCAACGCTATAATCTTGTGGGCGATGCGTGGTGATGATTTCATTATGACGTGTCAGCCAAATCGCCACATCACAAGCCGCTTCAACCTCTGCCTGGCAATATAATTCCGCGGCTTGTTTAAACTCAGCCGCATAAATAACGCGATTGCCAGCCGCTTTTAAAGCGCTGCCATACGCTTGAATCATTGGCAAACTCGAGACATCGCCCATGATCAATACGGTTTCATGTGCCGTCGCGATACGCGCGCGAACACCTGTTGGCCCCATCAAGGAAACAGGTTCGCCCGGTGTTAATAACTGACAGAGTTTAGAGCTGGCGCCTTTGGCCAATATCATGAATGTGAGCACACCTTCATCAGCATCAATCTGTGCGGCCGTCAATGCCAGTGGTTCGATTTGCAAGCACGTGTCATGTAAATTCGGTGCATATGTCGTAAAATTCTGTAAACGAAAAAATTGCCCCGGCCGCGCTTTACGTGCGGCGAGTGGCGCGCGAATTTTAATTTCAATGATAGTCGCACCAAATTTTTTAACAGAAACAACGGTGGCCGTAAAAAAGTCCTGCATTTTTGCAGCAAATGTAGGGTAGTCAACATCGGTACTTGCCGGATGATTCGCCAGTAGGCTGGCAATTTTAGGATAAGTGCGCATACCCGAAGCAATGGCTTTAACCACACTGCCATGAAATACTGGATGCGTATCACCAATCAAACTGACGCGCTTATCGTTTTTAGCATAGGACGTAAATGGGCCAAAGTCAGGATCTTTACAGTGTTCCACGCCATGCGCAACTTTCAATTCAGCATCCGCTAATTCATAATGCTGGTATTGAAAACCAATACGCGAAAATGTGCCTTCGTGTTCAAATTCATAAGCGACATTGGGTTTCGTACCTGTTGCGACTAAAATGCTACGCGCGGGCAAGGTGATTTCATTGGTTAAGGTTTGCCATTGACCCTCAGCATTTTTTTGGCGTTGCTGACAACGTAGATGCGTCACATGTCCGTACTGATTTCGTAAAGCTTCTAACGGTTCCAATGCTTCGCGATAGGAGATGCCTTGCGCAAATGCATGGTGTAATTCTTCATGATTGTGTATATATGCGGGCGATTCTTGTAAAGTGCGACGATACGCAATCGTGACACCACCCCAGGCTTTAAGCAGCGTAATAAAATCAGCTGTTTTTCCGGCGGCTTTGGCGCGCATGCGTTCATGGCGGACTGCTTTGCCATGCGTTAAAAATTCATTTAATATTTCACGTGAAGCATGATCCAATTGGGCAAGGATGGCGGTTTCACCATAAATGGCCGCTAATTTTTCATAACGCGCTAACATATTCTCAACTTGGCAAATATAATACGCTTGAATTTCTGTGGCCGTATCCACGCCCGTCAAGCCGCCACCAATGACGACAGCGGGTAAGCGCACTTGTAAACTGGTGAGACTGTCTGGCCGCGCAGCATTGCCTAATTGCAATGCCATTAAAAAATCATTCGCTTGACGCATGCCCGGCGCAAGACTGCCGGGAATCGCTAGCGCTTTAGGTAAACCTGCACCGACGGCAATGGCAAAATGATCAAATCCCATAGCAAATGCGTCTTCTACAGTGATCGTGCCACCAAAACGGGCGCCACCAAATATTTGGAAGTGCGGTTTGCGACTTAAGCTGATGTAAATTAATTTAAGGAAATTTTTATCCCAACGATTGGTAATGCCATATTCAGCAACACCACCAAAACCACTGACTAACCGATTGTCGAGCGGCTCAACTAAATCTGCATAACGATAAATGGGTTCATGTAAATATTTTTGTGGTAACGGTTCTATTTTTAAACCATCAAAGCCAACGACGGCAAAACCGGCTAATAATAAATGATGCGCAAGTGTAAAACCGGCAGGTCCCATGCCAGCAATCATGATTTTTTTACCATTATAAGCTTGCATACACCATTGTTTTTGACGAAGCGGATGCCAGCGTGTCAGTAAATCATAAATTTCCACACCCCAAGGTAAATCCAGTACATCGGTTAAAATCCGTGTTTCTGCTTGGGGAATATTAACGGGATCTTGTTTTTGATAAATGCACGCCAACATGCAATCATTGCAAATGCGATGGCCGGTGGCGGGGCACATGGGATTGTCTATCATCACCATAGCAAGTGCGCCGAGCGTATAGCCGTCACGTTTTAATATATTCATTTCGGAAATTTTTTCTTCTAATGGGCAGCCCGTCAGTGTGACATCTAATGGGTTTTTTTTAAAACCTAATGCCGGTTGGCCTTTTTTAACAGGAAACCCTTTCGAACAAAAATCACCGCGATGATCATGGCAATAAATACAATAATTCACTGTATCTTGAACGTGGCGCGCATCCATGCGTTTATCTGTTAACGCAAAGCCATCGCGTTGTTGCCATTGGCCGGCATTGTAATGCAGTATATTGTCATGCCGCTCACAAGGAAGGCGATGAGTATGGTCAATGCGTGCCGGTAACTGAAAGGCACTCCAGCCGGCCACCGCGGCGCGCCCTTCAGGCGTGGCCAACGCTTGGGTGCACCAATGGGTTAGTTTTTCAATGGTATCGGTATATTTGTCCGCTTGATGCAAGCACTCGCGCGCAAATAATGCGATCGCTAATTCACGGTCATCTGTTACTAAAGCGGCAGAGCGCAAAGCGTCGGTGAGCCATGCGTTTAATTCAGAAAAAGGCGCTAAAGTGTGCGCTTGGGTCATTAATTTTTTGGCACGGCGTAAAACAAAATATTCTTTGAATGCAGATACGGGATTATGTGTCTGGGTTTTGGCGCGCGCTAAAGCAACCGCTTCTTCAATATTGAAAAAGCGTGCCAAAAAATCTTCGAGTAAAGGAGAAAGCGCAAGCAATAATTCACTGACAATCAGTGGATCTTCGGGTAGCGTTTGTCGATAGGCTAATAAACGGCTGCGTAAATCTGCGGGTAATTCAGCTAAAAAAGTACGGTCGAGGCGCGCCAAACCCGCTGCCGTAAAAATTTCCGTAAAGCTGAATCCGTTTAACTGTAAGGGTGGATTAATTGACGTTGACATTTTCACGCTTGTCACGTGCAACAAATTCACGCTGAGTGGCGCCGACATACAGTTGTCGCGGTCGATTGAGGCGATAGGGGTTGCCAATCATTTCATTCCAGTGTGTCACCCAACCCACGGTGCGCGCCAGTGCAAAAATCACGGTAAACATATTGCTGGGAATGCCAATGGCGCTCAACGTGATGCCTGAATAAAAATCAATATTGGGATAGAGTTTTTTATCGATAAAATACGGGTCTTCTAACGCGATGCGTTCCAATTCCAAGGCAATATTAAAGAAGGGATCATCATGCACACCCACGCGCTCTAGCACTTCATGGCAGGTTTCACGCATGACTTTCGCACGTGGGTCATAGTTTTTGTAAACGCGATGACCAAAACCCATCAGACGAAAATTGTCATTTGGATCCTTCGCTCTGGCAATATATTCTGGGATGCGCGACACATCGCCAATGTTATGCAACATATTCAGCACTGCTTCATTTGCACCACCATGCGCAGGTCCCCACAATGCGGCAATACCAGATGCAATGCAGGCAAAAGGATTTGCACCGGTCGAACCCGCCATGCGAACCGTCGATGTCGAGGCATTTTGCTCGTGATCGGCATGTAATGTGAAAATACGGTCAAGGGCGCGGACTAATACCGGGTCAGGCTGCGTTTTTTCACAGGGCGTGGCAAACATCATATGTAGAAAATTTTCGGCATAAGACATATGGTTTTGAGGCGGCATGAATGGTTGACCAACCGAATATTTATAACACATCGCAGCGATGGTCGGCATTTTAGCGATGAGGCGTAAAGCAGAAATTTCGCGTTGTTCAGGATCTTTGATGTCGAGTTTGTCATGATAAAAAGCAGATAAAGCGCCGACCACGCCGACCATGATCGCCATGGGGTGGGCGTCGCGACGAAAACCATTGAAAAAGTGACGGATTTGTTCATGCACCAGCGTGTGATGCACGACAGCATCGCGAAATTCAGCGTATTGCGCTGCGTCAGGCAGCTCGCCATTCAACAGTAAATAACACACTTCAAGAAAGTCAGAACCGGTGGCTAATTGCTCGATGGGGTAGCCGCGATAAAGTAGAATACCCTTGTCGCCATTGATGAAGGTGATCGCTGATTCGCATGCGGCTGTTGACATAAAGCCGGGATCATACGTGAGTAAACCGGCTTTGACGAGCGGGCTCACATCGATGACGTCGGCACCCAGGGTGCCAGATTGTACCGTTAACGGAATGGTTTGTTCGCCTAACGTCAAGATCGCTTGCTTGCTGTCTGCCATGTTGGCCTCCTCGTGTATGAGTGAAACGTATCTACTACAAAAGATAGGGTAGGGGAACTGAGTACGCGGCAAACTTCATGAGATGAGCGTCAGAGGGGGGGGATGGCGCTCTCCCCCTCTGACAACTCCCCCATCGCCAACATTTACCCTGCTTTATGTAGGAGATACCATTAATGTTACGTCTTCG